>CACYDY010000389.1 GCA_902773245.1 uncultured Ruminococcus sp. | reverse complement strand
TTTCCAATGGCAATGATGGAGATGTCTGAAGTGGAGAGAGCGTCTGACCGGGAACTCATCGAGATGGCCCGGGAGAAACGGATGGATTTGAGAAAGTATATTGTTGAGTAGAGCAGGGTGATTTAATGTAAAGTATCTATCAGAACACCATATCTTTTAATGAAAAGATTTAGGAGGAAAAAAGAAACCAGCATATAAAAACTTTGGCTATTGTTATCTATATAATGAAGACACCTGTTATACCTTGAAAGAAGCGATTTTCTGGTATGAAATGTATCTGGAACATTCAATGATGAAGAACTAACTTATTAATGAGAAAATAACAATAAAGGAGAAGTAATAAATGAAAAAACTTGCATGCGAAATATGCGGTGGAACAGATTTGATCAAAGATAGTGGCTTATTTGTTTGCCAGACGTGTGGATGTAAGTACACTGTCGAAGAAGTAAAACGTATGATGACAGAAAGTACCGAAAATGTTTCTCCAACAAGTACCTGGACTATCCGAACAACTTCCAAAGTTGATAATTTGGAATATGTTCAGAATTATCTTGCTAATGCACGCCGGGCATACGATAAACAAGATTGGGAAGAAACAGAAAAGTATTATAATTTGGTAGTCCAAAACAATCCAGATAATATAGAAGCGGTTTTTTATAGTGCCTATGCCAAGGCCTGTAAGACATTAATCGAAGCTGACTATTATAAAAAAGAGGCAGCATTTGGGGTTTTGACTAGAACTATTAGCATTATTGATGATAAATATGATCCTTCGATAAAAGAGATTATTGAGAAGATTGGCAAAAGTATTTTGAATCTTTACGCCATCCCTTTTGTGTACAATCAAAAGAAAAACGGTTACGGAACGGTTGTTCAATCTGATAGACTAATAACAATTAACTTGTTCAACAGCGTCGGCGCGGAGTTTGTGAAGTCATGCTTGAAGATTGCTGACACATATCCAGAGACGGAAATGAAAAGCCGTAATTATTTCTATAAAATCGCCTCTGGCGTGGCCGATATTTCATGTCATCATGATTATGCACTTAAAATTAAAAAGCTTGCGGACCCTTGGAATGCTAATATTGTAAAAAAAGTTACAATCATTAATGATTATAACGGCAGAGCAAAAATGAACATATATTTAACAATATCCAGGAGGCTGACCAGTGGTTTAGTTTCCGAGATATTTGTTAATAGATTATTCCCATCGGGAACAACCACCATAGAACTAATGCCTGGTGAATATGAATGCATCTTGCGTTGTGGCATCAACAAGCCTTCTACAGCGATTAAGAAAGGACAAGCAATATTTTCTGTTCCTCAGCATAGTAAGATCGAAATAACATGGAAATTCTTAGATAATGGATACAAAATGAACATGTCATGAGAAAAGACTACTGTGGGAAAGGGCTAATTATGTCTTGGTCGACTATTCTGGCAACAGATAGGCACGAGTTGTACTGCTGAAGAAATATTACGAGCCAGTCCAGGAACTAGTGAACAATGAATTCTGAAATGGCAGAAATATCTGGCAAGGCAGCTGCTATGGAATCACTAATTAAATCTGCAGTAGAGAAAGAAATACCACTTCCAAAGAAATTGGTAAAACCTGCTTTTGACATTTTCCCTGGGGTAGCTGTTGAAAGACAGTTTCCTCAGGATTTTTAGTATTTACCCGGCGTTTTTATATTATATAAGCAAGCGTTAAACTTATATTTGTTTATATAAAAATACTTACTGAACAGCACATATTGCTCAGCAAGTATTTTCAAAATAGAGGACAAATCATAACTGATTTCCAGAAAAGATGTTATCGTTAATGGAAAGTTACATCTATTTTTTCAGCTCTACCCAGCCTTCGCCCTTTTGGTAGTTTAACAGAACAAAAGGATCGAAGGCATCTTTGGCATAATCCACTAATTCCTGGGGATCTGAAATCTGCATGTACAGACTTTTATAGCCGACGATATTGTTGTCAAGGTTCACGATAGCAAGATCATTTCTTCCCTCAATTGTGAATGTAACAATACAAAGATTCCGTTCTTCGTTATAGGCAATAGTTAAGACATTTACGGATCGCCCCTGGTCTTTTTCGATAATATTTACAGCTTGTTTGCCCGGTGATTTACCTCCGCAGGCTGTAAAGAGGATTATAGTAATAATAATTGTGAGTAAGGTCAATGTTTTGTTCATGTGATTTTCTCCTGTCTGTATTGCAATAATGGATTGAAACATCTTTACTTATTAATCAGATCATATCTAGCCAATCTGTAAATCGGCACAGATACAGAATAATGATAAGCTGCTACAAAATAACTATGTGATTA
>CACYDY010000388.1 GCA_902773245.1 uncultured Ruminococcus sp. | reverse complement strand
GGGACGGCGTCCCACCCCCTGTTTTTATTAAAAATACTTATCCATTAATTAAAAGCGAATTATTAATTAACTTGTTAAAATCAAATCCGCCTTCTCCCCCGGTCGCTGCAAATATTATTAAAACAGAATCAATAAATAGTTGAAATTTTACTGTTTTATTGTTATAATATTAACGTGTGTATTAACACAGATACGATCTTAAAATCTTAGTACCGTAAAAAGCTATGACATATACAAAATATTTTGTTTCAGCGATTTATCGGTAATTATTAAAAAGAAAAGAAATGAACGGATGTGAATTAATTGATTACAGTTTCAAATCTGAGTTTGAGTTTTAACGGAACTCCCCTTTACAAAGACGTTGATCTGAAATTTACCGAGGGTAACTGTTATGGTGTGATCGGAGCCAACGGTGCGGGAAAATCTACCTTTTTGAAGATACTCAGCGGTGAGCTTGAATCTACCACGGGAGAAGTTATTATCAAAAAAGATACTCGTATGTCGGTTTTAAAGCAAGATCATTTTGCTTACGACGAATTTACCGTACTTGACACCGTGATCATGGGCAATCAAAAGCTCTATGATATTATGAAAGAAAAAGACGAAATTTACGCAAAAGCCGAAATGAGCGACGAAGACGGTATACGTGTCTGCGAGCTTGAAGCAGAGTTTGCGGAGATGGACGGCTGGGAAGCCGAAAGTGATGCGTCAAAGCTTATTCAGGGTCTTGGTCTTGAAGAATCTTTACTGTACAGCACAATGAACACTCTTACGGGTAACGAAAAGGTGAAGGTACTTCTTGCGCAGGCTCTTTTTGGAAATCCCGACATAATTCTGCTTGACGAGCCTACAAACCACCTGGACGTTGCGGCAGTTACATGGCTTGAAGATTTCCTGCTTGATTACGAGGGTACTGTTATAGTTGTATCTCACGACAGACATTTTCTTAATACCGTTTGCACTCATATTGTTGATATAGATTACAACAAGGTGAAAATGTATGTCGGAAACTATGAGTTCTGGTATCAGTCCTCACAGCTTATTCAGCAGATGATCAAACAGCAGAACAAGAAGGCGGAAGAAAAAATCAAAGAACTGCAAAACTTTATTGCGCGATTCTCCGCAAACAAGTCAAAGTCAAAACAGGCAACATCAAGAAAAAAGCTCCTTGAAAAAATAACCGTTGAAGAAATGCCTGCGTCGTCAAGACGTTATCCGTGGGTTGGATTTAATATGGACAGAGAGCCGGGAAAGGAGATTCTTACTGTTGAGGGTCTTTCAAAAACTATAGACGGCGAAAAGGTTCTGAACAATGTTTCTTTCAGACTGGAAAGAGGAAACAAAGTGGCTTTCCTTTGTGAAAACGAGAACGCTGTTACGGCACTATTTGATATTCTCACTGAAAAAACCGAGCCTGACGAGGGTAAATTTAAGTGGGGTGTTTCGACAACTCAGTCGTATTTTCCAAAGGATAACGGTGAATTTTTTGACAACTGCGATAAGACTATTTTAGAGTGGCTTTCGCAGTACAACGAATCCAACGATCAGACCGAAACGTATCTGAGAGGTTTTTTGGGTAAAATGCTGTTTTCGGGAGATGACGTTTTCAAGCCTGTCAAGGTTCTGTCAGGCGGCGAAAGAGTCAGATGTATGCTTTCAAGAATGATGCTGTACGGTTCAAACGTTTTGATACTCGACCAGCCGACAAACCACCTCGATCTGGAGTCGATAACTGCGGTCAACAACGGTTTGTGCGCATTTAAGGGTATAGTTTTGTTTACTTCGCACGACCATGAGTTTATTCAGACTGTTGCCAACAGAATTATTGTTATCAAAGAAGACGGCATAAAAGATATCACGTCAAGCTATGACGAATACATTGAAGAAAATTTTGCTGTTCAAAAGTAAAATTTTTATAATAAAAAATCACTGTCTACAATTTAAGGGATTGTTTCTATCGACCCAAGATGTTGGTTTTATTTAACATTTATTGACGTCATCCATACGCCAAACCTATCGGGGATTACGCCCCGAACTCTGCTTACATCACTCTACTCTTAAGTTATAGATAGTGAATAAAAAATAAACAACAAAGCGGCGGAAGCTTCGATCGAACTTCCGCCGCTTTGTTGTTATGCTGCCAGAACCCTGACTTTTTTCTTGTATATTTTTTTCATAAAAAGAATACCCAGCACAGCCGTCACGATCTCAGCTATTGGAAATGTTATAAAAATCAGTGAAGCATTTTGTGATGCCGAGCTTATTACAAACAAAGCAAGACCATAAGCCACCGGAATAACAAAAATAAGCTGACGGCACAGCGACAGAATAAGTGATTCCACACCGCTCTGCAATGCCTGATAAATACCTTGGAACGCTATGTTAAGACCTGCGAACATAAAGCTGACGGAGATAATTCGGATAGCGCTTATGCACAGCTTTTCGGTTTCGTCCGACAGCCCGAATGCCGACGTGAACGGTGCGGCGATAAGCTCAAGAATTACGAATCCCGCAAACATGATCATAAGTGTGTAGCTTATTCCGTATTTCATGCCTTTCTTGACACGCTGACGGCTCTTCATTCCGTAATTATAAGATACGATCGGTGTAATCGCATCTCGAAGTCCGAACGCAGCAAACAGTATGAACTGCTGTATTTTGTAATACAAGCCGTATGCGGTAACGGCGTTTGTGTCTACCTTTCCGAGTATAATATTCAATCCGTAAGTCATGAAGGACATCAAAGCCTGTGCGATAATCGCCGGCAAACCTATCGAATATATTCCGCTGATAATTTTTGCCGAAGGCTTCAGATAGACCGCTTGGTTGGAAATTTCCTTGTTAAAAATGATGTGAAAGATCATAGCGACAACTAAAGACACCATTTGTCCGACAACGGTTGCATAGGCTGCTCCCCTCACCCCCATTTCGGGAAATCCCAGCAAGCCGTAGATCATGATAGGATCAAGAATAATATTTGTCACAGCGCCCGAAATCTGAGCAATGGTTGAAAAGATAGATTTTCCCGTTGCCTGGAGCATTTTTTCGTAGATCGAAAAGAATATTATTCCGAAAGAAAGCGTACAGCAAATACGCAGGTAGGAAGCTGCCATGTCTGTGATAACGGGGTCTTTTGTCTGAGATGTAACATAAATTCTTGTTGAGAAGAGTCTAAAAAGAAGGAAAACTATTTAGATTATTGCGCAAAGAAACAATCCGTTTCCTGCTGTTTTGTTTGCCTGCTCATGGTTTTTCTCACCCAAGGAACGGGAGATTAAGGCATTCACGCCAACACCGGTACCTATTCCGAAGGAAACCATGAGAACCTGAACGGGGAACGCAAGAGTCAGAGCGTTCAGAGCCGACTCACCGCCAGTTGCCATGTTTGAAACGAATGCGCTGTCAACAATGTTGTAAACAGCCTGAAGAACCATTGAAATAATCATCGGCACTCCCATAGAAAGCATGAGCTTGTTAATTGGCTGAGTGCCCATTTTGTTTGGAGCGGATTGTGATGATTGGATAGTTTGTTCCATAAAATATCTCACTTTTGAAAAATAGTTTTGTTTGATAAGCTTCATCAAACGACGTTGGAATCATTTGATAAAGGTTTGATAA
Source organism: uncultured Ruminococcus sp. (assembly GCA_902773245.1). Lineage (GTDB taxonomy): Bacteria > Bacillota > Clostridia > Oscillospirales > Acutalibacteraceae > RUG592. The sequence continues at coordinate 63 of CACYDY010000388.1, read as the reverse complement.
AACACAAAAAAGCGTAAATCCAAAGAATTTTCCTGGATTTACGCTTTCGCAACTCGGTTTTCT
>CACYDY010000387.1 GCA_902773245.1 uncultured Ruminococcus sp. | reverse complement strand
GCTTATGCCTGAACCGCAGCAGGTTCCGCAGCCCACTCCTACCGAAGCGGCGGCCGTCAGACTCTCGACAAATAACGTAAATGCCATTATGTCACCCTCTTTCGCTTGCGATGAGCGCCGCACCGATCGCCCCATTGAACTGCGGGTATTCCGCCACATATACGTCCCTCATCAGCTCCTCCTCAAAGGCGCGGTGCAGACCGATATTAAGGGCGCCCCCGCCCGTCATCAGAATATCGCCGCCCTTTTCCGACTTCTTCATCATCTTGATGATTCGCCGCGCCATAGACAAGTGCATACCCGCTAAAATGTCGCGGCGGTCGTATTTTCTCGCAACGAGAGATATCACTTCCGACTGCGCAAATACAACACAGGTACTGTTTATATCACACGGATTTGTCGCTTCAAGGGAAAGAAGGCCGACATTGTCTATCGTCGTTTCAAGTATCTGCGCGATGACCTCCATAAACTTTCCCGTGCCGGCGGCGCACTTGTCGTTCATACTGAAATTCTTGACTCCATAGCCCTGATCAAGATAGATTATTTTTGAATCCTGCCCCCCGATGTCGATGATCATTCCCGGACGGTACTCCTTCGGCGCTGTAATACGAACGCCGTAAGCGTGAGCCGTAATTTCGGAGATATCGTCGTCCGCTACCTCCAAGACCTTGCGGCTGTAGCCCGTTGCCATGATGTATCCTATATCTGACGGAGAAAGCGAGTTTCTTTTGCAAAGCTCGCCCGCAAGCTTGCGTGCGGTGCCGTCGTTGTCTATCCCTGTGTTTCGCACCACGGTGTCGATAACGCGCCCGCCGCCTATCAATGCGGCTTTGAGATACGTTGAGCCGCCGTCAAGACCGATATAATATTCTCCCATGATAATACCTCCTGTTAAAAATCTTGCGAAGTGTTTTGTGATTTTCGGGTCGGCAGGTGCCGTTGTGCGGTGCTAACTTTTCGCATTCTACCAAATTAAAACGCGTATCTGCGTGTGGCCGCTCGGCCACCGGGCGCTTGCTTTAGCTTTATAAGCTCTATAAACGCTTCAATGCGTATTCTCAGCTGCTCGACATCTTCCTCGTTGTAATCGCTTTCGAGACGAATTACGGGGATTCCCAGCTTTCCAAGCTCCTCTTCAATTCGCTTGTACTCAAAATCATAGACTAAACAGCCGCGCAAGACGTGGTAAATGACGCCTTGTATCTGATTTTCGCTGATGAGCTGTTTCAGCCGAAAAATTCTCTGACTATTGTCGGCAAAGGTCGGGCACGGGCAAGGACGAAGCGCACGATTTGCAAGCGCGCGCATCATGCCGTCGAACCTGTCATCGGTAATGACCGCGGGATCCCACATTCCTTTCTCGCCCATGCAGGTCTCATCTCCCGCAACAATACCGCCCATCTCCTCGATAAGCAGCGGTATCTTCATATTTGGGAATGCGATCGGAGAGCCTGTGAGAAGTATTCTCGGCAGCTTTTTTGACGTTACCGTCTGCCCCTGCTTTGCCCGCTTTTTGAGCGACTGATTGACCCGATGAAGCGCCTTACCCCACTCCTCGGCATCCATATATGCCGCCGCATTCAGTATCGCCATCGCATGGCTGCCGCGAATAAGATACGGCGTTTCTTTCTTCAAGCGAATAAATTCCGACAGCTCGTATTGCGCATATCCGACCTTCCGAAAGCCCTCGCAAAGCGTATCGTATGTTATCTGATTGCCCGTGACATCTTCAAGCCTTGCCATAAGCTCGTAAAGCTGATCGATATAATCGTCAATATCGTTGTCATTCCGCGAGGCGGGTATGTGCATTGTCATAAGCTCAACCGAATCCGACAACATTCCGGCGATCTTTTTTTGCAGTCGCAGGTGATCGGAACGACCATCATCGAGCAATTTTCATATAACGGCATAAGCCCTGTCTGCTTGAATCCCGCAACGGCTTTGACGAGAGGACAGGCATCTCTCGGTACAATATCGTCACCTTTTGAGAACGCCGTGTAGTTTCCGCTGCACAGCTTTACCGGCATTGCCCCGGCAGCGTAGATAAGCTCCTGCGGAACCATGACACAGTATGTTCCGATCGTTTTTTGCTCCTTTGGTGCGTCCGCGCACTTCATGTCAACATATATTCTTTTCAATGTATCATAAAACACATCTATTCCCTCGGGCGCGCCCGGAAGCTCCTCAAGGCGGCGCAGATATTTCGCCGAGGTCTGCGTTTCTTTATTGATAAATCTTTTATTCTGCCGCTCTTTGAGCGCCGCGGCTTTATTTTCTGACATAATGATTTCCACCTCTCTTGTAGCCGGACATTATCTTTTCTCTTGACGATGTGTATATTTTTGCCCCTGCGAATGTCACAGAAAGCGCATTATTCTCGGGACAGCACCTCACGCACTCGCCGCACATGATACAGTTTGCGTCTGTCACATCGGCCTTTCCGCGTTCGGTGTAGATCATCTTTATCCCCATCGGGCACGCCTCATAGCATGCGCCGCATTCGGTACACGCCTGACAGTCCTTCTTTATACGAAACAGGGATATTTTGTGGAGCAGCCCCATCAGGTATCCGAGAGGACAGACGGTGCAGAACAATCTGCGCTTGAAAAAGCCGCCCATCAGCACGAGTATCATCAAAAATCCGCTGACGTAAAGGCTTGTGCTTATTCCCGCAAGTATCGGCGATACGGCAACGGCCGGGCAGAAATTACAGAAATTGCCGCCTGCAAAACACAGCCCGACGAATATCAGCACCATACACCATTTAACGGGAGTCAGCGCGCCGTACATTTTCTCGTTCATCGCAATGCCCTCGATTTTCGTCTTTTGGCGTATCTTGTCCATAATATCCTGTACAAGCCCCATCGGGCAAAGAAAGCCGCAGATCGCGCGCCCGAGAAGGATCGTAAATCCGATAGTGCTACCCATAAATATCAAAATGCTTTTTATCGGCAGCTCGAACAGCTCGTTTAAATGCGAAAGATAATAGCAGCTCGATTCCGTCATCTGCTCCGTATTCCACGGGCAGGACAGTATCGGAATGCTTATGCTCGACATACGCAGCCCGAAGATCAGTCCGCCCCATATCATCACGAAGGAAAACACGATCATCACAATCCACCGCACTATCATAAACACGGCGGGCTTTTGCTTTGGGGCATTGCCCGTTGTTCTGCTTGTCCGGACATCTGCAAAGCGTGAGTAACGCTTATCGGTCTTTGCCATCAGCTTTCTCAGCCAAACGCAGAGGGCTATTCCCACTGCGGACAGGGCAATAATTATAAGCAGCGGCACGAGCGTATTGAGATAATCGACTGACCTCAGCTTTTCAAGGCTTGTTGTATAATCGTTTGTTTCAAATTCGTAAAACGGGAACAGCCACGCGAAATACGCAAGCGCCGCGAGCGCGATACACACTATTGATGTAATAATTATTCTTTTTCGTGCTCTCATGACACAGCCCTCTCTTCCTTGCCGATACTCTCATCGGTGCGAAATTGTACTCCGCAATTTATCTTATATCGATTCTGAACAAGCATTTCGGAGAACGCTTCCATACGGATACGAAGCTGCTCCACGTCCTGATATTGGTAGTCGGTTTCAAGACGAAAAACAGGGATATTGTGCTGCGACAGCAGCTTTTCAAAGCGTTCAATCTCGAAGTCGTATTCTATCTGACCTTTCAGGACATGATAAACAACGCCCTCGATATCACCCTTCTGTATCAGCCACGAAACATAATCGTACAGAATATCATTTTTCACAAACGCCGATGAAGCGTCATATTTGTACCACATTGAAGCGATATTGCAAATTATCGTATCGCAGCTTCCTTGCATAACTTTTCGATCATATACGATATGAGATTTCAGAGCCGCCGTGTCTGCTGTATCAAGAATATCAAGACCTATATCCTGCACAAGAAACGGCACCTTGTAATTCGGAAATATTACAGGCGAGCCAAGAAGCATAACTCCCGGTCTATTATGTTCTTTCTTTGCAAACGACTTTGACAGAAAAATTGCTTCGTCCGTCAGTGCTTCGAGATGGAGTGTCCAGTCGTCTATTGATTCGGTAAAGTAATAGCTGTTCTGCACGAGCTGTCTTGCGGCGCTCGTGATAATATCCGTTCGTCCTCTCGTTACATGGAGGAAATTTAGAAGTGCGCACCGTGCTCCCGACACACATTTGACCGCTGCTTTTAGTGATCGTTTTGTTATGTGCGTACCCGTATGCTTTGCGATGGTATCGGTCATTGAGAGTATTTGCATTTGCCATTTCTTCTGTGCATAAATATCTTTCCTGTCGGGAGGAATATCTATCGGGCATATCTTGCGCCCTTCTTCTTTAAGCTGGAAAGCTATCTTCCTCATGCTGTCACTTGTCAGCGGAATAATAAACAACGACTCCGAAAAATCCACGCCGCCCGGCTGATGGATATATCCCAAAACAGAGCGGCTGACCGGGTCTGTATCTCTTGGAACAAGCTCGTCCGACCACGAGATCGAACTGAGACTGCCGCCTGTTATAAAGTAAGACTCTGCCACTGCCACTATAACAAGCTCCTCTGGAACAGACGCACCAAGTATTACGACCTTTGGCGCGGCGTTTTTCTTCTGCTCCTCACTACACCAATGATACATCGTATCGAGAAAATATTTCAGCTCCGTAAGTTTTGCGTTATCCTGCCATAAGCGGTTAAGAGTATCGTAATATTCTTTTCTATATGCGTCATTCTGACGGACTGATCCGGAGTTTTTTCCGTTGCTTTCTTTCATCTCAAGCACCTCCGTGTTTTGCTTCGGTGTCTATAGTATATATCATTTTTAGGGAATGCATTGGGAACGAATTAGGAATGTGTGTGGAATTATTCTTTAAAACGCCTATATCATTCACACTTGTACACCATATATTTCAAGAATCCTCTGCAATAATAATATCACTTTCACCTTAAGGTTACTTTAATATAAACTTAAAATCTACTTTAAATTATGTGGCCGAAAGCTAAAGCACACGCTTTTTCTGCAAAAAACGACAATACTGTCGATCATACTGCTCCGATTTCTTTTCCCCGTTCGCTTTCTTTGCGGTATTGTATATACTTCTTTTTTCGGGGAAATCGGGGAATCGGGGAATTTGCCTTTTCCGTCAAAAAATAACAAACCGCAGAACGAATCTCACTATACCCCTTGACATCATTATTCCATTGGCTTACAATTATTTACATCATAATCTGTAAGAGGAAACAAACAATGCGCAACATCAAATGGATATTCTTCGATATAGGCTCAACGCTTGTTGACGAGAGCATCGCTGTTTTAAAAAGAGTGGAACGAACAGTTGCAAACACAAATATCGGCTTCGACAATTTTTACAAGAAAATGGTCGAGATATCAAAACACGATCAAAACGCATATCATAAAGCGCTTGAATATTACAGCTTAAAGGCAGCGGCGTGGAACAGCGATGACGAGTTTGTTTATCCGGAAGCGGAAGCCTGTCTGCAAGAGCTGCATAAGCGGTACAAGATAGGCATTATCGCAAATCAGGTTCCGGGCAGCAGGGAGAGATTGGAGAAGCTCGGTCTGCTGAAATACATCGACACGGTAGTCGCTTCTGCGGAAGAAGGCGTTGCAAAACCCGATCTGAGAATATTTCAAATTGCTCTTGACCGTGCAGACTGCAAAGCAGACGAAGCTGTAATGGTCGGCGACAGAATAGACAACGACATTCTTCCGACGAACAAGCTGGGAATGCTGACGGTGTGGATAAAACAGGGGTTAGGCGGCTTGTGCGAGCCGACCATTGATTCGGAGATACCCGACTGCACAATAAGTGAGCTGTCTGAGCTAATAAAAATATTTTGAGAGTTAGCAATAATACTGCTCAGAGTCCTTTCCCCTATGTGGAAAAATTATTCAACGCACCTTACCCTTGACATTTGATTGAAAAAAAGTACAATTATCAAAAACAAAAGGGTGGTGCGTTATGCAGAACGATCGCGAAATATACGAATTTTACAATAACGGCGCGGAGATCGACCGCCTTGAACACGGGCTGGGCGCTGTTGAGTTTTACCGCTCGAAGGAGATCATCTCCGACTACATCACGAAAAAAAGCGTGATATACGATATTGGCGGCGGTATCGGGAAATACTCCGAGTGGCTTGCCGAACAGGGTCACGACGTCACGCTTATAGAGCTTGCGCCGGCAGCGGTCGAGTACGCGAAGAAGAATATGAAAACGCCATATAAAGCGGAGGTCGGCGATGCAAGGAACATCGACAAGCCCGACGAGAGCGCAGATGTTGTGCTGCTGATGGGTCCGCTGTATCATTTGCAGGACAGATCAGACCGTGAAAATGTGCTAGGTGAAGCTCATCGAGTTCTGAAAAAGGGAGGTCTGCTGATCGCTGCGGGCATATCGAGATACAGCACCGCAACGTGGGCGCTTTCGACCTACGGCAGAGATAACGACTTCCTTGACGACGATATTTACATGGATATGCTCAGAAAAGAGATCACTACAGGCGAACACGACCGCCCGGAACAGTATCCGTTTTTTATCGCAAACGCATATTTTCATCATGTGGACGGTATGGAGAACGAACTTCATATTGCCGGGTTTTATATATTGGACACACGAGCGGTCGAGGGCAGCGTATGGATAACTCCGACGCTCGACGAGAAGTGGAATGATGTTATCGGCAGGAAAAGGCTGCTTGAACTCATTCACCTGACGGAATACGAGCGTACCGTGATCGGAATGAGTCCGCATTTTCT
>CACYDY010000386.1 GCA_902773245.1 uncultured Ruminococcus sp. | reverse complement strand
TAAATTATTAGCGATGCGAAGCTTATTAAAGTTTCGCAGGGGCCTTTTCAAAGGTGCCCCAAGGGCACTTCCGTTGGGCGCCCGCAGTTTCCAAAGGCAGAGCCTTGGGTCGCCGTCGTGCCGCCGGCGAAACACCTTAGCGTTCAGCACTTTGCAAGGGGTGAATTCAAAAACAGTCCAGTGGACTGTTTTTGAAGAGGGGACGCTTTGCGTGATGAGCGTCCCCTAAAAAAGGAATTAGGATTTATAAAAAATCCGATTGGGCAAAAATTAATGTCGTTTACTATAATACCGCAAAAAAATTCGGAAAGCCATCGAAACAGCTTTCCGAATATATTATCAAATGATTAGTCACTTGTGTAAGGCAAAAGAGCCAGATGTCTTGCTCTCTTGATTGCAACTGTAAGACCTCTCTGGTGACGAGCACAAGTACCTGTAACACGTCTTGGCAAAATCTTTGCTCTCTCGGAAAGGTAACGGCGAAGCTTGCCGATATCCTTATAGTCGATCACTTCTACCTTGTCAACACAGAACGCGCAAACCTTTTTACGGCCCTTGCGGCTTCTGCGGTTATCTCTCTCAGGTCTGTCTGCCATTTTTATCGCTCCTTTTCATCAAATTTAAAAATGATTCGGTATCAGAACGGGAGATCGTCGTCTAACGGTAACTCTTGAAAATCGTTCGCACTGCCGTTTGAATAAGTCGGGGCAGGAGCCGAATCTTGTCTTGGCGCAGAATCATAGCCGCCGGAGCTGCTGTTTGAGCTGTAACCGCCGTTACTTCCCGAATAGCTGCTTTGTCCCCTATTGCCGCCATCTCTTCTGTCACCCGTAAAGTGTACATTGTTTGCAACAACCTCGGTCGTATATCTCTTGTTGCCGTTGTTATCGGTATAAGAACCCGTCTGGATAGATCCGTCCAGCGCTATCAGCTGACCTTTAACAAAATAGCGGGAAACAAATTCCGCTGTCTGACGCCATGCAACGCAGTTGATAAAATCTGCCTGGCGTTCGGTTCCTGCTTTAGCATAGTTACGGTCAACCGCAACAGTAAAACGGCACACTGACAACCCCGATGTTGTTGTTCGAAGCTCCGGGTCGGCAGTAAGTCTGCCCATAAGCGTTACGACATTCATCATAATTCTTATCCCTCCGATTAAGCTTCTTTCTTGATGATCAATGAACGAAGAACTCCGTCTGTAATCTTGTATCTTCTGTCAAGCTCTGCCGGGAAATCAGCGTCACTTGTGAAGTTATAAAGCACATAGTAGCCTTCTGTTTCCTTATTGATCTGATAAGCAAGAGCTCTTTTGCCCCACTCATCAACACTCTCGAGAGTTGCGTGTCTTTCGATAACACCCTTAAAGTAGTCAACTACTTTAGCAATACCCTCTTCACCGAGTTTTGCGGAAACTACAAGAACAGACTCGTAAGCAAACTGTAAATTTTCCATTATTTGCACCTCCTTTTGGACTTTGGCCCCGCTCGCACGGAGCAAGGAGTTATTCACTTACAGAATAACATATAAATTATACACAATCTTTCAAAAAATGTCAATGATAATTTTAAAAAACTATAACATATTTGCCGTCGCTTTTTTGTTTATTTTTATTAACAACACAGCAAAAATGTCGGACACACTTCGGTGTATCCGACATAATACAAAGCTTTTGAAATCAAATCAGTTGTTGATAAGCTTATCCTCGTTTGACCAGCTGTAGAGCTTTCTTACTTCCTCGCCGATAACCTCGGAAGGAGCCTCGGCAGCCTTTCTTCTCATAGCGCGGAAGTGTGCCTGACCGCCTGCCGGTGACATATCGAGAAGGAAATCCTTTGCGAATGTACCGTCCTGAATGTCGGAAAGGATCTTCTTCATAGCAGCCTTGGTGTCATCTGTGATGATCTTGGGACCTGTGATGTAATCGCCGTACTCTGCAGTGTTGGAGATAGAATATCTCATGCCTGCGAAGCCTGACTGATAGATAAGGTCAACGATAAGCTTCATCTCGTGAATACACTCAAAGTAAGCGTTTCTCGGGTCGTAGCCTGCCTCGCAAAGTGTTTCAAAGCCTGCCTGCATAAGTGCGCAAACACCGCCGCAAAGAACAGCCTGCTCACCGAAGAGGTCGGTTTCTGTTTCTGTTCTGAATGTTGTTTCAAGAACGCCGGCTCTTGCGCCGCCGATACCGAGCGCATAAGCAAGAGCACGCTCCTTAGCCTTTCCCGTAGCGTCCTGCTGAACGGCAACAAGACAAGGAACACCCTTACCCTCTTGATACTCGCTTCTTACTGTGTGGCCGGGACCCTTT
>CACYDY010000385.1 GCA_902773245.1 uncultured Ruminococcus sp. | reverse complement strand
CCTGCGAAAATTTGCCTTGTTCAGAACAAATTATCCTAAGCATAAATTGAAAATTTATTTCTTCACAGTTCCTAAGTAATAATACCAATCCTTCACGCTGATCTTTACATCCGGTCAGACAACATTCATTTTTGAAAGGACTGAATACCAATGAAAGAGTTTGAACTCAAATACGGCTGTAACCCTAATCAGAAGCCGTCGAAGATTTTTATGGATAACGGACAGGAGCTTCCTATCGAGATCCTGAACGGTAAGCCGGGATATATCAACTTTCTTGACGCATTCAACAGCTATCAGCTTGTTCGTGAGATAAAAGAGGCTACGGGTCTTTGCGCGGCAACTTCGTTCAAGCACGTAAGCCCTACGTCTGCGGCAGTTGGAAGAAAACTCAGCGACAAGCTGAAAAAGGCTTGCTTCGTTGACGACATTGAGGGTCTTGACGATTCTCCGCTTGCCTGCGCTTATGCAAGAGCAAGAGGTACGGACAGAATGTCGTCATTCGGCGACTGGATAGCCTTGAGCGACGTTTGCGACGCCACTACCGCTGCGATCATCAAGAGAGAGGTTTCCGACGGCATTATTGCGCCGGGTTATACGGATGAGGCTTTGGAGCTTCTTAAATCGAAGAAAAAGGGCAATTACAATATTGTCAGAATTGATGAGAATTACAGACCCGATCCGATCGAACGCAAGCAGGTTTACGGCATTACATTTGAGCAGGGCAGAAACGAATTTAAAATCGACAGCGCTCTTTTGGAAAATGTTGTGACAGAGAACAAAGATATTCCCGACGAGTCGAAAATTGATTTGATAATTGCTCTTATCACTCTGAAATATACGCAGTCAAATTCCGTTTGCTATGCCGTTGACGGACAGGCTATCGGTGTCGGAGCAGGTCAGCAGTCAAGAATCCACTGCACGCGTCTTGCCGGAAACAAGGCTGACATCTGGCATTTGCGTCAGCACGACAAGGTTCTTGATCTGCCGTTTTTGGACACACTCGGCAGACCCGACAGAGATAATGTTATTGACGTCTACATCTCGGACGATGACGAGGACGTTCTCGGCGACGATGTTTGGCAGCAGTATTTCAAGTTTAAGCCCGAGCCGCTCACAAGAGAGGAGAAAAAGGCTTATTTGTCACAGATAAAAGGCGTTTCGCTGGGCAGCGATGCATTCTTCCCGTTTGGGGACAATATCGAGCGCGCAAAGAGAAGCGGCGTCAGCTACATTGCTCAGCCGGGTGGTTCTATCCGTGACGATAATGTTATCGAGGCTTGCAACAAGTACGATATGGCAATGGTATTCACAAAAATGAGATTGTTCCACCATTAATTATATGATAATTACCGTGCAAATACAGCAAAATAAAATAACTGTATTTGTGCGGTTTTGCTGTTATTTTGTCGAGTTGAAAAGACTTAATTGATCAGTCGAAAACATTGATAAGGTTTGGTGATTTATGGATATACAGTCGAAATTTTTTAATAAAAATGGTATAAGTCTGCATTATTATGAAATTGAAAATGACTTGACACCACTCGTTATGATACATGCTCAGGGTGTTGACGGTTTGAATTTCGAGAATACATTCAAAAAGCTTTCGAACAAATATCACATTTATTCGATCGACTGCTATGGTCACGGAAAGAGTCTTCATGACAGTTCGAAATACAATCTTATGGATATATCTTCTGCCGTTATGGAATTTGTGATAGATGTTGTAAAGCGGAAAACGTATCTTTTGGGGCATTCTTCGGGCGGCTTGATAGCAGCTTGTACTGCTGCGAGGGCAGATGTGTGCGAGCGTCTGATTCTGGAAGATCCGCCGTTCTTTTCGTGTCAGGGCGACAGACGCTTTAACGCTTACAACTATGTTGATCTGTCGACAGTATGTCACAATTTCCTGCAGCAGGACACTGAAACCGATTTTGTGAGTTATTATTTTCAAAATCAATATATGTGGAATTTCTTCCCCGAAAAGGTGAGAGAAAAGGCAAGAAAAAAGCTCTCTGAAAATGTGAAAAAACAGAGGGAAAAGAACCCCGACGGCGAGCTTAAGGTTACGGGATTTCCCAAAAATGCGTTGGCAGGGTTCAAGGGCATGAATAATTATGATCCCAAATTCGGCGAGGCTTTTTACACGAACAGCTTTAACGAAGGCGTTCGTCATTCCGATATGCTGAAAAGAATAAAATGCCCGACGGTGTTTTTTAAAGCTACAACGGATCAATCGGCGGACGGACTTCTTTTGGCGGCTCTCAGCGAGGACGATTTAGCGAGAGTATGCCAATTGGTAGATGACTGTGAGGTCATTCGCTTTAACAGCGGACACGCAATTCACATTGAAAAAGAAAAAGAGTTTGTACAGGCAATGTTGGGACTGTAAATTTATCAGTTCACAGCGATTTTATTAAGGAACCACTGAATAAATTACGTCCTGCGGACTGAGTACCCATCTGGCTTGCATCTTTTCGTCAAATTGCACTCAATTCCCTTGAAATACGCTCGAAGAAAGTGCCCTTGGGGTACGACAGTATTCCTGCGGTAATTCGTGCAATTTGCCTGAAAATCTGACTGTGCGATTCGGGCACTCGATTTAATCAGTGCTTCCTTAAAAAACTCCAAACTAAACAAAACGGAGGTTATCCCCATGAAAATTATGGTAATTGGCGGCGGCGGCCGTGAACACGCTATTATAAAAAAGCTTAACGAAAGCGAACAGGTTACCGAGATCTTCGCTTTGCCGGGCAACGGCGGTATTGCAAAGGACGCCAAATGCGTTGACATCGGCGCAAAGGATATTCCCAAAATAGTTGAATTTGCAAAAGAAAACAGTATTGAATTTGCGGTCGTAGCTCCCGATGATCCTCTCGTTTTGGGCGCAGTCGACGCGCTTGAGGATGCCGGGATCCCATGCTTTGGCCCGTGTGCAAATGCTGCGATTATTGAGGGCAGCAAGGTCTTTTCTAAAAATCTTATGAAAAAATACGGTATTCCGACAGCGGAATACGAGGTTTTCGACGACATGGAAAAGGCTCTCGACTACATCAAAACCGCCCCGATCCCGACTGTTATCAAAGCAGACGGTCTTGCTCTCGGAAAGGGCGTTATTATTGCGCAGACAAGAGAAGAAGCAGAGGACGCTGTAAAATCCATGATGGCTGACAAGATCTTCGGCGAAAGCGGAAGCAGAGTTGTAATCGAGGAGTTTTTGACCGGCCCCGAGGTTTCGGTTCTTTCGTTCACCGACGGAAAGACCGTTGTTCCCATGGTTTCAAGCATGGATCACAAGCGCGCGCTTGACGGCGATCAGGGGCTTAACACGGGAGGCATGGGAACGGTCGCTCCCAATCCGTATTATACGGACGATGTTGCCAAGGAATGTATGGACAAGATCTTTCTGCCGACTATCAATGCAATGGCGGAAATGGGAAGACCTTTCAAGGGCTGTTTGTATTTCGGACTTATGATCACGGAAAAAGGGCCGAAGGTTATCGAGTATAACTGCCGCTTCGGCGATCCCGAAACTCAGGTCGTTCTGCCGCTTTTGGAGAGTGATCTGTTTGAGATAATGAAAGCAGTCAGAGAAGAAAGACTTTCCGAGGTTGAAGTTAAATTTGCCGACGAGAATGCCTGCTGCGTAGTGCTTGCTTCAAAGGGATATCCGAAGGCATATGACAAGGGCTTTGAGATAAAAATAGGCGAGCTTGAAGACAATGCTGATTACTACATTGCGGGGGCAAAGCTTGAAAACGGCAAGCTTCTGACAAACGGCGGCAGAGTTTTGAACGTTGTTGCAAAGGCGCAGTCGCTTGAACAGGCGATCAGCGACGCTTACAAGGCAGCGCAAAGCATTACGTTTGATAATGCGTACTGCCGAAAGGACATCGGTCAAAGAGCGCTCCAAGCTTTGAAAAAGTAATGATCTTTGAACTAAGGAACTGTTCAAAAATAAATTTTCATTTCTGCTTGTCTGATTCGCCCTGAACTGCGTTAAATTTTCTTGAAATACGCCCGAAGGAAGTGCCCTTGGGGTACGCCAGTATTCCTGCGAAAATTTGCCTTGT
>CACYDY010000384.1 GCA_902773245.1 uncultured Ruminococcus sp. | reverse complement strand
TGTAAGTCCGACCAGGTTGGGTATTTCAACCTTTGCTTCGCCGGCTTTTTTGCTGACGTATATCTTTACGGGCGAACCGATGGTTATTTTGCTGCCCGAAAGAGGATAGGTCTGCTTGACATATCCTTCGGCGGTCTGATTATCAAGAACCATCAGAACCTCCGGAACGAGATTCACCGACTTGATCTTTGCAACGGCGTCGTCCTTCGTTCTGCCGTCAACGTTCGGAAGGTTGATCGAGGTTTCCTCGCTGTTTACCGTAATTTTTATTGTAGAACCCTCTTTGATCTTTTTCTCACTCGGCTGAGGATCCTGACTGATAATTATATTAAGCGGCTTGTCAACGTCATATATATTGGTGACGTCCCACTTGAAGTTGTAGGTCGCTTTATCCTTGTTGACGTTCGTAAAGTCAAGTCCGATCAGATTAGGCACAAGAACGTCCGTGGTCGAGTTGTTGCTGAAGCCTTTGAAAACCGCAAGCACCAGGAACACAAGACAAACCGCAGCAAATGCTATTACCGATCCGATTATGATCTGAGCGGCAGGATTTGACTTTCTTTCGTCGTCGTCTATGTCGTCGTCCCAATCGTCCTCGTCCTTGTACGGCGACTCTGTGTCAATTTTCTTTACCGTGCTGACACGGGGCTGCTCGTTTTTTTCCTCAACGTCGTCGTAATTGTAGCTGAATCGTATCGAGGGATTCTTTTTAAATCTGAGGAGATCGTTATACATCTCCGTTGCGCTGCGGTATCTTTTCTTCGGCTCTTTCTGCATAGTCTTGATGATAATTTCTTCAAGACCTACGGGAATATCGGGATTTATTTTTCTCGGCGGCTCGGGATCCGACTGAAGCTGCATGATAGCAACGCTGACTGCATTGTCTGCGTCAAAGGGGAGCTTTCCCGTGAGCATTTCATACATCATAACGCCCAGCGAATACAAGTCGCTTTTGGCGTCGGTCGATTCTCCCCTCGCCTGTTCGGGTGAAATGTAGTGAACCGATCCGATCGCTTTGTTTGTCATAGTCATTGATCTGGTAGTGTTCTTTGAAAAACGAGCGATACCAAAATCGGTGACCTTTATGGTTCCGTCCTCAAGGAGCATAATATTCTGCGGTTTTACGTCACGATGAATTATACCCTTGTCGTGAGCGTGCTGCAAAGCTCTGAGGATCTGAGTTACAAAATGAATTGTTTCCTTCCAGTTGACGGGGCCGTTTTTCTCAATGTAATCCTTGAGAGTGATTCCGTCGATATATTCCATAACGATATATTGTATTCTGTCACCAAAGCTCACATCATAAACCTTGACGATGTTTTTGTGTGACAAAACGGCAATTGCCTTTGATTCATCCTTGAATCTTCTGATGAACTCATCATTACCCAAATACTCATCTCTGAGAATTTTTATGGCAACGGGTATCTGATCTTCTATATCCCAAGCGCTGTAAACAACAGCCATGCCGCCCTCGCCGATTACTTCGCCGATTTCGTAGCGGCCGTCAAGTCTTTTGCCGACATACTTATCCTCCGCCATAACTTTCTCTCCTTTTCCCTTTTCTAATTCACAAGAACAGTAACGGTGATATTGTCACTTCCGCCCCGTTCCTTTGCCGCTTCGACCAATGCTTCGGCAAGCTCCTCATTCGGTGTTTTGTTAACCGTTTCGAACAATTCGCGCGGCTCAAAATAATTGCTCAGACCGTCGGTACACATGAGCAGAATATCCCCCTGCCCGATCGGTCTGACGATATAGTCGACCTCAAGTTCACTTTCAACTCCCAGCGCCCTGGTGATATAGTTCTTGCCCGGGTGAACTCTCGCCTCCTCGGCAGTTATCTGACCTCTGTCGACCATTTGCTGAACAAGCGAATGGTCGGTTGTAACCTGAGTGATCTCTTCTTTGTTGATAAGATAAACTCTGCTGTCGCCGGCATGAACAACATGAAGAGTGTTTTCGCTGATGAGCGCAAGCTCAACGGTTGTTCCCATACCCTTCAGATTTTCGTTCTCACATGACATTTTGAAAACCTTTCTGTTTGCGGAAAGAACTGCCGAAACCAGAAGCTCCTTTAGCTGTTCGTCGGTCAAATCAAAGCTAAATCCCTCACAAAGTATTCTGCTGATTTCTTCCACCGCTTCGGCGCTTGCAACGCTTCCGCCCCTGGCTCCGCCCATGCCGTCGCATACTACGGACCATGCGCACGTATCGGAGATACTTCCGAAACGGCACGAGTCCTGGTTACAGCTTCTGACCAGACCGACATCGGTTTTAAAGAATATCTGCAATTTTACTCCTCCTTTGCTTTATGATTCAACTAAAATTTCGCTGTTGATAGTTTTTCTTCTCAGCTGACCGCAGGACGCATTGATGTCCGAACCGAGGGTTCTTCTGACCGTTGCGGTGATCCCCGCTTTGCCGAGTATTTTTATAAAGGCTTTCTGCCTTTCGATTTTGCTTTTTATATAGCCCGTTCCCTCAACTGAGTTCACAGGGATAAGATTCACATGGCACAGCATTCCCCTGAGTTTTCGAGCCAGCTCCCCGGCGCACTCGTCGCTGTCGTTCACTCCGCTTATCATCGCATATTCAAAGGATATTCTGCGGCCGGTCGCATTTGCATAGTGGCGGCAGGCTTTCAAAAGCTCTTCGATGGGGTATCTTCGGTTTACGGGCATGGTGCGGCTTCTTATCTCGTTGTTCGGGGCATGGAGCGAAACCGAAAGAGTGATCCCGAAGTTTTCTTTTTCCAGGTCATAGATCCGATCGACAAGACCGCACGTCGAAAGCGATATGTGCCGTGTTCCGATGTTCAGTCCCTCATCAGCCGAAACAAGCCTTAAAAATCTGACAACATTGTCGTAATTATCAAGCGGCTCTCCCATTCCCATAAGTACGATATTTGAAATTCTGACCGAAAGATCCTTTTGGGCGGTTTGTATTTGAGCGAGCATTTCCGAAGCGGTAAGATTTCTCGAAAAACCGCTTTTGCCCGTTGCGCAGAACGTGCAGCCCATTTTGCAGCCGACCTGAGTCGAAATACAAATGGTATATCCGTGATGATAACTCATAACAACGCTTTCGACAAATTCCCCGTCATTGAACCTAAATAAATACTTAACTGTATTATCATAAACCGAAACGAGTTTTTTTTCAATAATTGCAACAGAGATGTAATAATGTTTACTAAGATTGTTACGTAATTCCTTGGAAATGTCTGTCATTTCATCAAAACTGCTCACTCCGAGGGTGAGCCATTTGAAAACCTGTTTTGCTCGATATTTTGGAAGCCCAAGCTCTTGTGAAAATTCCTTTTCAAGCTCCGCCAAGGAATATGATTTAATATCTTTCACTTTTTCACCTCTTCTTCATCGCACAAATAAAAAATCCGTCGGTATTTCCGTTCTGAGGAAACAGAGTGAGCTGATTTTGCGGTTCGTCTATTGTGCGGGTAATGCCCGACGGCAGGTTTATCGGCAGCGGTTCGAAATCGGGATTTTCTTTAAGAAACCTGTCTGCCACACCGCCGTTTTCTTCTCGGTGGAGCGTGCAGGTAGAATATATTATCACGCCGCCGCTTTTGAGGAACCTTGCCGAATTGCATAATATTTTGTACTGTATTTCGGGCAGAGTGGAAATACCCGTATCGGTTTTATATCTTATCTCGGGCTTTCTTCTGAGAATTCCCAAGCCCGAACACGGAACGTCGCACAGAATTCTGTCCGACATCTCGATAGGACTGCCGCTTTCGGCGTC
>CACYDY010000383.1 GCA_902773245.1 uncultured Ruminococcus sp. | reverse complement strand
TGTCCTCCTTATAGTTATCATGGAAAGTGGTAAACACAATATCTTGTTTTATATTATCACAACGATCTGCCGTTCACAACTGAAAAAACCACATTTCAAAACCGCATTATTCAGGGAAGCAACCATTTTTTAGATATATTTGTATTATTTCATCAATCTGGTAACAGCATTAAACGCATTTTGTGAATACATTAAACTTGCTAAATTCACAATTATGACATCATCTACCTTGTTGTTATCTATAAATCTGCTGATTGAAAAATTAAAATACCTGTAATCAACTACATAGACATAGTGATAATGCTGGGTAAGATAGTATACAAATGGATTACCAAAAGAATCCTTTAAAACGAGAACCGCAGAATCGTCATCTATATCGTTGTTGATAAAAGTGGCTTTTGCATTGTCGGTTCCAATAAAGGTGACATACTGATCAACTTTTATTGTAGATCTATCAAGCAACAGCTCCGCTTCCTGTCCCAGCCTGTAACCATTCTTAAAATCCAAATAAAGATGAACATCTCCTGGTGGAACATAAGCAAATACGGTATCTGGATTATTTGTGATCTCTTTTGGCTTTCCAGCAGAATAGTAATATGTTCCGAAAAAGTCTTCCCACGCAATTTCTTTATACTCAGTTAACGGAACAGGCTCTTTCCCGGATACCTCACACCACACCTCATATGCATAATATGCACCACGCGCTGTCCAATGATGATCAGAGCGGAATACGATGTATTCGTTGTTATGTTTCTGAAGATTGGGAATTACATTTACTGTATTTACTTTATCACTCATAAGGCTATATATGTATTCAAATGCATCCTCTTCTATTACAAATCCATATTTTTCTCTATCAGTCCTCGTAAGCATAGAGGTTGCATTCTCAGGAACAAGCAAGCAATACAGGTTAACTTTTCCATTTATTGTTTCAGCCAGCTTATTAATGCGTTTTGCATATTCGCTTGCAAAATGTTGATTAAAGCCCGGATAAACAAATATTGAATCTCCGATTTGAAGTTTGGCGCCTTTGTCAGCTATTATTTCATCCTCATCAATTACAATCCCGCCCCATTCTTCTTCATCCAAATCGTTAATTGAGCTATCAAAATAGTTTTCATCTGGTTCTTTAAACTCTTCCGGGTGTCCATCGTCTGCGTCAGATACAGGCTCTTCAAGATATTCAGTAATATCTCCCTTATCGTCTGTAGATGGAATCGGTATCGCGTCCGCTATTGGGACATTCCCAAATATAGCAACGGTTCTTATTCCATATAAACTTTTCAGTTTATTTGCGTAACTGATCCAGTTTTCTCTAAATGTAAAAGAATCAGAAAACCAATCATCTATTGAACTGAAATAGTCTCCGGAAAACAGCCCATTTATACTAAACTCAGGAAACCTTTCCAAATTTCTTTTTTCCGAAACAGATTCCGTTGGCCGCAGAGGAAGGGACCACGCGAGAACAGTAATTGCAAAAAGTGCAGCAAAAAAGGGAATTGATTTCCATTCAGAAGATTTTCTTTTTATTATAGCATCTGACCTGTTTTCTTTTCTTTCTATGTGTTTTGAAACGAACTCTTTGCTATTGCTGCTTATTTCGATCTGGCGTTCCTTTTTATCCTCAGTTTCTATTTTACTTTCTGCCGTATTATTATGTTCTTCGGTTGTAAATTCTACCCGAACGACATTGCTCTCCGGCTTCCCGATTACATCACTCGCGCTCAGTTGATTGAGGATATCATCAAAGAAATCATCGAAATTATCAAATTCTCCATATTTATTTTCTTTCATAGTTTTCCCCGTTAAAAGCGAAAATAAAGGAATGGATTATAGCTTGCTCCGACAAGTACAGCTGTTGACACGAACAACAGGCAACTTGGAATCACATAGTATTCTACGAAGTCAGATATGATTATCCCTGCTCTATTGCACGATACAAATCTTTTCGTTGAATTCAACAGCACTTTAATCGCAGGGGTTGTCCCTAACATACAAAAAGCAAGAAGAAATATATTGTTTTTTAGAAGTGCATTAACAGAAAAGTTTGAAAAAACATTTGAATTCAGGCCAAACATTCCTTTGATTAATAACAAAGAATAATTAATACCACCCATTCTGAAAATAGTCCATGAAAGTAGAATTATTACCATCATATAAACATGTGAAACAATTCTAGGAATTTTTAAAAGCCATTTTTCTAGGAAAAGTCGTTCAATGATGATAAGGATTCCCCAATACAGGCCCCAGATAACAAAATACCAAGATGCCCCATGCCATAAACCTGTCAAAAGCCACACAATCAGGATATTAAATACTGTTCGCAATTCTCCACGTCGATTCCCACCCAACGGAATATATACATAGTCTTTAAAAAAACTTCCTAATGTAATATGCCATCTGCGCCAAAATTCACCAGCCGTCCTTGAAATGTATGGATAATTAAAGTTTTCCGGGTAATGAAGTCCCACCATTTTACCCATACCAATTGCCATATCTGAATAAGCAGAAAAGTCATAATAAATCTGAAAAGCAAAAGCAATTAATCCAAACCAGATACCTAACACAGGAGCTTTTGACAAATAATCGATATTAGAAGCAACGAGTGTTAAATCGCTCAATTTTGTCTCACTCAACAAAAGTGAATCAGCCAGTTCTCCGCACGCGTTTGCCAGGATTACCTTCTTGGCAAGACCGACCGCGAAGCGGAAGCAGCCGTCGCCGATCTCCGAAAGGCTACTCCTCTCCGTAAATAGTTCATGGGCGATCGTCTTGTAGCGGACGATGGGCCCGGCGATGCACTGATGATAAAGCGCGGCAAACAGCAGGACGTGCCAGTATTCCTCCTGGGCCTCCGCCTCGCCGCGATAGACGTCGATCACATAGCTGAGAAGCTGGAAGGTATAGAAGGAGATCCCAAGCGGCAGCGTGATGCGGGTCACGAATTCCGGAACGTAGCCGATGGTGGAGCAGATCATTCTGCTGTATTTGAATATGCCGATCAGT
>CACYDY010000382.1 GCA_902773245.1 uncultured Ruminococcus sp. | reverse complement strand
GGTCGTGGCTTCGGCACAAAAATGTTGTCTGCTCTTCTTGAACGGTATCGTGGCAGACGTTTTTTCCTTGCGCTCGAACAGCTTGACGAATCGGCGGATAATTACGAACAGAGAGTAAAACGCCATGAGTTCTACAAGTCGTGCGGACTGCGTGATCTGCCTTTTAAATTAAAGGAAGGCACGGTCACATTTGCGGCAATGGGAAAGCGTATTTCGGAAAGATCTCAAAGCGAAGCAGATGACGATTTTACCGTTCTCCCCGAGGAATACAAGGAACTTATGAACCGCTATATGGGATTTATTATGAAACACCTTGTCGATGTGCGTCTGCTGCCGTGAGATCAGGCGATCAACAGGCGAACGCCTGCAGGTAGCGCCGCAAAACCTACACAAAGCCGAGTTTTTTCGCCGCATATCGAGTTTTTTCCCCAACAAAGCAAACTTTTATAGTCGCAGCTATATCCGATAGTGTAACCTGAATCCGTGAAGCTGAAATCAAATAAAACTGCAATAAAGCCTGATATAGCCTATGTTTTAGCCGATTTTTTCTCTAAAAACTTTTCACCAATTGGGTGAAAAAAATTTGTAATCATTAATCGTTAATAAACGCTGTATTTATGCGGTCTTTTATACGACTTGATAGTTTTGAGTTTCACGGATTCAGGTGTAAATCAAAATAAAATAAAAAAGGAGTTTTCAAGCTATGAAAAGAATAACATCTATTTTATTGGTATCGTTAATAATTTGCACATCAGCCGCTTGCTCGTCACAGAAAAGCGGTTCGGAAAGCAAAATATCTTCTTCAACAGAGGTCTCGCAGACAAGTTTCGCTGCCCCTGAAACGGCAGACGAGCCTGTTTCATCTCAAAACGGACTGTCGGTAAAAAACGCCCCCGAACTGCCGCAGTCAATTCAAGAAACTATTGATGATTATGATTTTGAGGGCGTGATCTATGCTGTGAAAAAAGGAGAGAATGTTATTGCATACGCCGAAGGAACTCTTGAAAACGGCGACGAAATTGACATAAACACACCAATGCCCATCGGCTCTGTTTCGAAACAGTTTTGTGCTGCCGCAGTGCTTGTGCTTCAAGAGCAGGGAAAGCTTAGCGCAGATGATACCCTCGACAAATATTTTCCCGAATATGAAGAGGGAAAAAAGATATCGCTTCATAATATGCTTTCAATGCAGTCGGGTATCCCCGAAATGCTCTCGGAAGACATCGAAGATATTGTGTCAATAGACAAAAAAGAAGAAGAAAACAAAGCTGCAATAAAGAAATGGCTGTTCGATCAGCCACTGGATTTCGAACCCGGAAAACAATTTGAATATGTAAATTCGAATTATTTCTTGTTATCCGACATAGTGGAGCAAGTATCGGGTAAAAAATACATTGATTTTTTGCGTGAAAATTTCCTGAAACCTCTCGGAATGGAGCATACGGGAACTATCGGGGAGCTTCCGGACTCACCCGAATGGGCAAACGGAACTACCTACAAAGAGCTTGACGCCCAGCCCGGACTTACGAATGGGTGCGGCGATCTGATATCAAATGTGGAAGATATGAACATCTGGATAAATGCATTGAGCAGCGGCAATGCTATTTCTGCCGAGAGCTACAAAGCAATGACAACCGACTACTCGCAAAGTCAATACGGATACGGAATGTTTTTGGAAATTCAGGGCGGAGTGGGTCACCCCGGCAGCATAGGTATCTACTCTTCCTTTGATTATCTCAACAAAGATGAGGACTTAACGCTGTTGACCTTGAGCAACACTATCTATCCACCCGATATCAGTATGTTTGCAGATGATTTGATAACCGACCTTACGGAATAAATTCCATATGGACGTCAATAATTTGCAATAGAACTAAAGGGCACATCTCAACGACATCAGTTTTTTTAGAACTGCCATAAACAGTTTATACGACAGACAACAATCCGTCAGTTGTGAACAGTGGTTACAAAATGTTTGGCGGCATTGCTTTTTAAAAAAATTTGTCGTATAATAATTTTATACATATTTTTTCATTGTTTCTCTCGGATTTTGAGAAAAACGAAAGAGGTGGCTGTGTATGTATCGGATTTTGCTTGTCGAAGACGACAAAAACATCAGAGATTTGGTATTTAACTATTTCACCAAAAAGGAAAAGGACGTTTTTAAGGTTGACATCGCCCCGGACGGACAAACAGGTATCGAAAAGGCATATGAGAATAACTATGATTTGCTGCTGCTTGACGTTATGCTCCCTGAGCTGGACGGATTTTCCATATGCAAGGAAATACGAAAAAACAGCGACGTACCCATTTTGTTTATCACAGCAAGAGCCAACGAAGCCGATATTCTCAACGGTTATGCGCTGGGCTGTGACGATTACGTGATAAAGCCGTTTCCGCTTCCCGTACTGTATGAAAAGGTGAATGCGCTCATAAAACGCTCAAAGGGATTGGTGCGTTCCAAAATTTTCAGCGCAGGCAGAATTTCACTCAATCCTAACAACGGAATCGTTATCAGCGGGGGAGAAGAAGTCAAACTCACCGCAAGAGAGTATGGGATTTTAAAGGTTCTGATGGAAAACAAAGGTCAGATCATCAGCAGAGAGCGGCTGATGGATATTGTCTGGGGCTACAACAGCGGAACCGACGAGAGAGTTTTGGACACTCATATGCGAAATTTGCGAAAAGCACTCGGCGCAAACGGAAAGCTTATAAAAACAGCGGTTCGCCGTGGTTACAAAATAGGAGATGCATAAATGGAACAGCGCCTCAGACAACAGCGAAACAGACTGTGCTTTCGTGTTACTTTGATATTGCTTGCGGTGTGGATTGCGGTATCTGCCGCATATTGTGCCATTATTCTTCACAATGAAAAGAGCAGCGTCCAAAATCGGGAGCTTGAGAATTTATCCAATGCGGAGCGTAGAATATCCTCAATGGTTGGTGTTTTTGATTTAGAGGATTATATATATCTCAATATAATGGATTTGATTTATTATGATGATAATAATTCCGAAAGAAATTGGGACAGTCAGATCATAGTCATCGACGACGAAAGCAGC
>CACYDY010000381.1 GCA_902773245.1 uncultured Ruminococcus sp. | reverse complement strand
GTTCTTGCCATAATCAATAAGCTCGAAAAATACAACGGCTGTATTCTCGCTGATAGTGTAGGTCTTGGTAAGACTTTTACGGCACTTGCGGTTGTAAAGTATTATGAAAACAGGAATAAAACCGTTCTTGTGCTTTGCCCGAAAAAGCTTGCGGAAAACTGGAATACATACAAAGACAATTACGTCAATAATCCGATTGCTGCCGACAGGCTTAATTATGATGTTCTGTTTCATACAGACCTTTCTCGTGACGGCGGTTATTCCAACGGGCTTGATCTTGACCGCTTGAATTGGGGCAATTATGATCTGATAGTAATTGATGAATCGCATAATTTCAGAAACGGAATCGGCACACATTCAAATACTCACGAAAACAGATATAAACGCTTAATGGATAAAGTTATCCGTGCAGGCGTAAAAACAAAGGTGCTTATGCTTTCGGCAACGCCCGTGAATAACCGTTTTACGGATCTGAGAAATCAGCTTGCGCTTGCTTATGAGGGAAGTTCGGAAAATCTGACAGATAAACTGAACACAAAAAAGTCAATTGAGCAGATATTCAGAGAGGCGCAGGGAGCCTTCAATATCTGGAGTGCTTATCCGAAAGAAAAACGAACTACAGATTCGCTTTTGCGAATGCTCGACTTTGACTTTTTTGAGCTGCTCGACAGCGTGACTATCGCTCGATCAAGAAAGCATATTCAAAGATACTACAACAGCGAGAAAATCGGAAAATTCCCCGAAAGGCTTAAACCTATATCCCTAACGCCCGCACTGACAGACCTTAGCAACGCAATTAACTACAACGATATTTACACAATATTGATCGGCTTGTCGCTTTGCGTATATATGCCGTCACACTATATCTTTGACAGCAAAAAATCGAAGTATATGGACGAGAATGATAATTTCCGTCAGTCAAACCGTGAACTTGGTATTCGCCGATTAATGGCTATTAATCTTCTGAAAAGGCTTGAAAGCTCCGTTAATTCGTTCTCGCTTACCTTGCAGCGAATTTACAGCATGATAAGCAGCACCATCACAACGATAAATGAGTACGAGAAAAAGCACGGCGTTTCCGAACTTGATGTTTACGATATTACCGACGATGATTTTGATATGGACGACAGCAACGCCGATTTTACAGTCGGAAAAAAAGTCAGAATTGACCTTGCGGATATAGATTATCGTACTTGGAGAGCCGATCTGCAGAAGGATAAGGATTCACTCGAATTGCTTATCTCAATGATTGGAGATATTACTCCCGAACACGATACAAAATTGCAGACACTCTTTAAGCTTATATCGCAAAAGCAAAATTCGCCTATCAACGCCGGCAATAAGAAAATGATAATCTTTACGGCTTTTTCCGATACAGCGGAATATCTGTATGATAATGTCAGCACTTATGTAAAAAAGAAATTCGGACTTGATACGGCTGTAGTTACCGGCAGCGTGGACGGTAAAACGACGATCAAGCTGAAAAAGACAAACCTCAACAATGTACTGACGCTCTTTTCTCCCGTGTCAAAAGGCAGAGATGTTCTTATGCCGGGCAGCACGCAGGAAATAGATATTCTGATCGCTACCGACTGTATTTCAGAAGGACAGAATTTGCAGGACTGCGACTATCTTGTGAATTATGATATTCATTGGAACCCCGTGCGTATTACACAGCGTTTCGGACGAATTGACCGTATCGGCAGCAGAAACGAGTTTATTCAGCTTGTAAATTTCTGGCCTGATATGAATCTTGACGATTATCTCAACCTTAAATCAAGAGTAGAAACAAGAATGAAAATATCCGTTATGACTTCAACGGGCGATGATGACCTTATCAATTACGAGGAAAAAGGCGACCTTGAATACCGCAGCTCACAGCTGAAAAAGATGATGAATGAAGTCGTAGATATGGAAGAAATGAATGACGGTATATCCATCATGGATTTAGGACTGAACGAATATCGGCTTGATCTGCTTGAATATATCAAAGAACATAGAGATATTGAGAAAAAGCCGAAAGGGCTGCATGCTGTTGTGCCTTCTACACCAGAGCTTGGCGAGGGTGTTATTTTCGTACTGAAAAATGTAAATGATGATGTAAACATCGGAAATAAAAACCGTATTCACCCATTTTATATGGTTTATATCAGCACGGACGGTGAAGTGCTTTGCGACTACCTCAATCCGAAAGAGCTGCTTGATGATATTCGCTTGTTGTGCAAGGGCAAATCGAAGCCAATAAAGGAGCTTTGCCGTATTTTCAATGAAGAGACCAACGATGGTAAAGATATGTCACAAATGAGCGAATTGTTAAGTTTGGCTATTGAGTCTATCATTGACACGAAAGCCGAAAGCGATATTGACAGCCTGTTTACTCCGGGCGGCACAAGTGCACTGATCTCCGATGTTAATGGACTTGATGATTTTGAGCTGATATGCTTTTTGGCAATTCGGAACATGAATTAATTCGCAATGCGAAATGCGCAATTCGCAATTATTGTGGTAGAGCGCAAGATCGGCTAAGATGACAATTTTTTTAAGAACGTAATTTTTTTGTGAAAAGGAGGAAAGC
>CACYDY010000380.1 GCA_902773245.1 uncultured Ruminococcus sp. | reverse complement strand
TATTTCGGCTGTTTTTGCGGCATATTTCTTTTTAAGAACAATACCCTTATGCTGTTCGTTAAATTTGGTGGTTTTTAGAGGTTACCTTTAGCTATTTGACGATAACTTTTTCCTTCCTTTATTTTTCTGCTAGACTTTCTCTCTCTGATAGTGTAAAATGGTTATAGGACTTTATGGTAACCTCCGTGTTATGTTTTTGTGGTTATTAACATTTTACACTATGGTTCCTTGAAGTCTATACTTTTTTTAGTGTTGCACTTACAATTATAATCTGCCCCCCACCCCCTTTCCCCGGTGGGAAAGGGGGCTTTTCAGGCTGTGGGCTTCGTCCCCGAACCCCTGCGTCCGGATTTAGCACTTTTCTTTCTCAGACCGGCAATTCGCTTCGCTGTTGCCTGCTTTGATTATTAACCAAAGATATTATTTTAAGTGTTATTTTGATTTTTAGTTTATTTTGTTTCGCTGAGGTTAGTTTATTTTTTTGCAAATAATTTGTTCCGTCAGCGACGGGGCTCCGCCCTCGACCCGCAAGCCTTTGAAAAGGCTTGCGCGAAACTTTAATAAGCTTCGCAACGCCATATCCAATTCCCTTTACTATAAAACAAAATTTTTCTGCTGCTCGAAAAAACATTGATTTTCGGGCGGCTATGTTTTATAATTTATTAAAAAGATGTATCGTTAACAGTGAGAATTGTTTGTGTTTGGGTATTTATGTTAATTCAAGGAGTTTTTATGAAACAAAAAATTACAAAAAACAAGAAGAAAAAACAAAAGCAAACTGCCGTGTTTGCACTTATCGCTGTTCTTGCCGCTGCGGCGTCGGTTTCGGTGGGATTCGGAGTTTTTTCGGCAAAGTCTAAGGATAAGATTATCCTCGATCTTACCGCTACTTTGGATCAAGCCGATCATGTTGAGGTCAAAGCGGAACAGGTTCACTATTTTATCGACGAAAACCAATATCACATAGATATGCAGGAGCTTGAAGATGAGATAAACGAGATTATCAGCGAAACAAAAGCTGTCACAGGCGGAGAATGGGCTGTTTATGTTTCCGTTCCGTCAAGCGGCAGCACGCTCAGCATAAACTCTAAGAAAATGCAGGCGGCAAGCGTGATAAAGCTTTTTATAATGGCGGCTGTCTATGACGAATATGACGATATTGCAAAACGTTATCCCGACGATGACATAGACGAGCTTATTGACTCCATGATAACAGTAAGCGACAACGAGTCTGCCGATATATTGGTAAGAATGCTCGGAAACGGTAATAATGCAAAGGGAAGAAAAAAGGTAACGGATTTTTGCAAAGCCAACGGACTTAACAACACCACTATGGACAGAATGATGCAGGAAGACAACGATGTTTCCGATAACTACACAACAACGGAAGATACGGGAAAATTCCTCGAAATGCTTCTTGACGGTGAATTTAAACACTCAAAAGAAATGCTGAGAACCCTTGAAAACCAATCGAGAGTTTCAAAAATCCCGGCAGGAATCCCACTTAATGTCACAATTGCAAATAAAACGGGCGAGCTTGACGACGTTCAGAATGATGCCGCAATAGTTTTTGCCAAAAGACCGTATATTATTTGCATTATGACGGATGGGATCTCGGGTTATCAAGAACCGATAGACGCTATCGTTGATATTTCCCACAAAACATACAACTATCTTATTCCCAAAATGTAGGAGATGATTTTTATGGACGAAAAGATAGAAGAACTGAAAAAACTGGTTGAAAAAAGCAAAAGAATAGTCTTTTTCGGCGGCGCAGGAGTGTCGACCGAAAGCGGCATACCCGATTTTCGCAGCAAAGACGGACTTTACAACCAAAAATACGACTATCCGCCCGAGCAAATTCTAAGCCACACCTTTTTCATGAACAAAACCGAGGAGTTTTTCAAATTCTACAAAGACAAGCTCAACAGCCTTAAATACGAGCCTAACATCACTCACAAAACGCTTGCAAGGCTTGAAGAAGAGGGCAGGCTTTCGGCAGTTGTCACTCAGAACATTGACGGACTTCACCAAAAAGCAGGCTCAAAAAAGGTTTATGAGCTTCACGGAAGCGTGCTGAGGAATTACTGCACGAAGTGCGGAAAATTTCATGAAGCTTGTGAGGTTTTTGATTGTGAGGGAGTTCCGAGATGCGGCTGCGGCGGAGTGATAAAACCCGATGTTGTACTGTATGAAGAACCACTCGACGATAAAGTTGTCAGAGGCGCCGTAAAGGCTATTTCCAATGCGGATCTTCTGATAATCGGCGGAACATCGCTGACGGTTTATCCGGCAAGCAGCTATATCAGCTATTTTCACGGTGATAAAATGGTGCTTGTTAATAAATCGTCAACTCAGTATGACAATATCGCCGATCTGGTCATCTACAAGGGTTTGGGCGAGGTTTTTTCGAATATTTGATTAGGAAAAGCAAAGCTAATTAAAGTTTTGATAAAACTTTTTCAAAAGTTTGCGGTTTCCAAAGGCAGAGCCGGTGACGGCGAAGCCTAATCCCTTTAGGGAGTCGCTGACGGAACAAATTATCTGCAAAAGAATAAACTCCCCTCAGTGAAACAAAACAAACTGCCTGTAAAAAAATTAAAGCAATGCCATACCAAAAACAATATCTTTCGTTAAAAACCAAAGCAGGCAAGAGCTTGCGAATTGCCGGACTGAGAAAGAGAAGTGCTAACTCCCGACCCTTTCGAATAAAACCGAATATCAGCAAAATCAAATGGGCAGTATGTTGTACTGCCCATTAATTCGTTTATTTTCACATTAAAAATTATCACTCGTCAAAAATCGAATCAAGCTCTTCGTCGATTTTATCCTTTATTTGTCCTGCCATATAAGCCAAAACCATTATCACAAGCGTTTTCTTTAGCTTGACTTGTCCCGTTTCGTCAAGCCTGGGAATGTGCAGAACCTGTTCTCCCACAACTGTGCCGATCGCTTCATTGTCCATGGTTCGTGATTTTTCACACAAATATACCGCTTTGCAAAATTCATTGAACAAAACCTCGTCGCTGACAACATCGTCTGATGTATCCTCAACATCTCCGTTGATATACGCCATTAAATTTATAACATTCTCGATCTGCATTGCTCTTCTGATGCTGTTAATGAGCATAATTCTGACAATTTGACGCTGTCCGTATCTCTTGTTGATCGGCGAGGGAACCCAGCCTCTTTTTACCCAATTTTGTATAGTTGAGGTTTCAAGCCCCGTTATTTCTCTGACCTGTGCCAATGTCACACCGTTTGTAAACGCAAAAAGCGGTTTGATAACATCAAATGCGTGCGAGCTTCGGCTGCTGTCAAAATCAAGGACAGTCCCCGGTATATATTTCATCATAGTCGTTCCTCCATTATTGACGATATAAAGATTATACCACACGTTCACCTGACTGTCAACTTTGCGGGCGGGCACACGCCCGCAGGTAATGCCGCCAAATATTTTGTAACGGTTAGTTTGCTTCCGCTCGGCGGCTGCTCACTAAAATTATACACTAAGGCGGGCATTTCATAACCGTAAGTTGGTTTCCGCTCAAAAGCCGCATACTCACCATACTCTTAGTGCGGGCACACGCCCGCTATCTATCGGGGACTGTGTCCACGAACCGCTGCAATAGTGAACTAAAACTATAACATTTAATGTAAAACCTAATTTGTTTCTAAAGCTGTACCTTCCAAAACCCAAATAAATATTCTCCGTAATCCCAACTAATTTTCATTAAACTACCTTCCAAATCAATGCCGTTTTATTGGGCATAATCAGCTTTTCTGAAACAATCGGTACGATCCTATATCGTCAAACATGGAAAAATCGTGCGTAAAAGCGTATTATTCACCAAACCATTTTTAGTCATCGCCCTTCCGCTTCTCGTAATATTTAGATTATATCACACGTTCACGTGACTGTCAAGAGCGTTCGAAAGATTTTTTAAAAAATATAAAAATAAATTTTTTGTACAAGTATCCCGAACAAGCTGTTTTTTATAGTATGTAATATAAACGATAAAGAGAAACACGGCAGCGAACAAAAAGTGCTGCGGATCTCAAACATCGTTTGAAATAACAATCATATTAAGGAGGCACATATTATGTGTAACGTATTTGGTAACAACAGCTGTACTTGGATCATTCTCTTGGTTATTATCCTCATTGCCTGCAACGGTAACGACTGCAACCCCGGCGGCTGCGGCTGTGGCTGCAACTAATTAAAATCTAAAAAACTAAGAAATTTAAATAATACAAAAGCGGTGGGGATTTTCCTCACCGTTTTTCTTTGTGAACGGCAGCAAAACCGCTCCCGTTATTATTCAACTTATATTCCAAATAAGAAAAATAACATTCTTGACTTTTCGGTACTCATATGTTATAATTTTAACAAAGTTAATATTTTGCAAAAACGACACACGTAGTGCTTAGCACGTAAATCTGATCACGGTACACAATGCTATTGATTTTGATTTTTACCGCTCATGCTCTGCGTGATTTTTTTGCGTATTTTTCAAGAAAAGGAAAGAGGAGATTTTATGCCAAGAAACCAATTTCAAAGAATGATTTTTGCACTTTTAACGGTTATTATCACAGTTCATGCGTATGTATTTTACAGTCTTTATGTGGTAAACGGTTCCACACTCATGCAAATAAATCAGTCAAGCTCCGTTTTAGACGCTGTAAGAAACCAAGGCGGAGTCTATATGTTAGGCAGATTTTGTCCGATATGGGCAGTAGTGCTTCTTGAATTTTGTCTGGCTTATACACTTGAAGTTTTTGTAGGAAGTCCGATGTCATTCAAATTAGCGTGCAATGTTTTCAATCCAAAAGACACACACCCCGTTCTTTTTGAATCTGCAATCATCTGTGCAACAGTAGGAATCATGTGTCCTGCTATGAGCTTAATTGCGGCTGCACTCTACTATCCTTACTACAGCGGATTCAACGTTTTCACATTCTTTGCCAACTGGATAAAACTTGTGTGCTTTAATTTCCCGTTTGCATTTTTTTCACAAATGTTCTTTATTCAACCGCTTGTCAGAACATTGTTCAAAGCTATTTTCGCCCGCGATATAAAATCAAGAGCGCTTGAAACACAACCAGCATAAAATTGAAAGGTGTACAAAGCCAACACTCGGCTTTGCACACCTTTTTTAATCCATATATTTTCCCGTGAAATAATAGCTTTCCAGACCAACAGAAACTCTTAAAACATCAAGGCTGTCAGCCGACGTCAGCGACTTATCGCCGTCAACGTCACCCAAAGCAAATTGTATGTCCGAAAAATTATCCAAACCGACCGATCCTCTCAAGATCCACAAAGCGTCGCCGGCAGTAATGACGTTATCATTATCCAAATCGCCGTATTTATATTTGGGCTGTTCTTCGGCGTCCGTATCCGTTGTGATAGTTGTCGGGTCGTCGGGCTTGTCGCTGTCGGTGGTCTTAGTTTCCGTGTCCTTCGGCTTGTCGCTGTCGGTGGTCTTAGTTTCCGTGTCCTTGGGCTTGTCGCTGTCGGTGGTTTTAGTTTCCGTGTCCTTGGGCTTGTCACTGTCGGTGGTTTTAGTTTCCGTGTCCTTGGGCTTGTCACTGTCGGTGGTTTTAGTTTCCGTGTCCTTCGGCTTGTCGCTGTCGGTGGTTTTAGTTTCCGTGTCCTTCGGCTTGTCACTGTCGGAGGTTTTAGTTTCCGTGTCCTTCGGCTTATCGCTGTCGGTATCGGTGTCCGGTGTGAGTATCTCCGTTTTTATTAAGCCGTTTGCATAATCTTCATACGAGATCTCGGTTGT
>CACYDY010000379.1 GCA_902773245.1 uncultured Ruminococcus sp. | reverse complement strand
CCACAGCTTAGCAGTTGTGAAGCAATAAGCATTATTACAGGTTCGCTCTTGGGTGAAAGCTTAGGACTTGCACACAGTCCGCAGCTTGGACAGTATTACCTTGTACCCTTTAAAGTTAAGGCAAAGAATGGTGTTCCAGAGCATTATGATGCATCCTTTATTCTCGGTTTTCGGGGATTGATTCAGCTTGCAATTCGCTCAGGCTATTATAAGAAGATAAACGTTCTTGAAGTCAAAAAGGGCGAGCTGAAATATTACAATCCTTTTACCGAAGAAATAGACATAGAACCGATGCAGGATGTTGACGAACGTGAAAAGACTGAGACTATCGGCTACTATGCAATGTTCGAGTACCTTAACGGGTTCAGGAAGATTCTGTATTGGAGCAAAGCTCAGATGATATCACACGCAGATAAATACAGCCCGGCATTTTCAGCAGGAGCAACAGGCGGCAAGTACCCGAAAGTCAGCTTTGCAGACTATGAAGCCGGGAAATATGATAAAAATGACGAATGGCTTTATTCATCGTTTTGGTATAAGGGTTTCGATGGCATGGCTAAAAAAACCATGCTCAGGCAGTTGATATCCAAATGGGGCGTTATGTCAGCTGACATGCAACAGGCGTTGACTTTTGATGAAGGCATCACGCACGTTTCTTCGGGTGGTTCGTTTGAGGTTGAGGGAGTGCAGGAGGAAGAAGTTCCGGAGGTTCAGGTGAACCCGGCACCGGCAAAAGCACCGAGATCGGTAAATATCGATGACATATAATATCATTTCAACAGGCAGCAAGGGCAACGCGGTTGTGATCAACAGCCGCTTGCTAATTGACTGCGGGGTGAACTATAAGCAGATATCTCCTCATGTTGGGAGCTTACAGCTGGTTTTGCTTACGCATGAGCACGGAGATCACTTCTACCCGTCAACGATAAAAAGGCTAGCGAAAGAAAGACCCACGCTCCGATTCGGATGTTGCAAATGGCTTGTAAAGCTTTTAGTAGAGCTTGGAGTTCCGAAATGGAGAATAGATATCTATACGCCTGATTTTGTCAACGACTATGGGAACGGGTTAAAGATTCAGGCATTTATGCTAAGCCATAATGTCCCGAACTGCGGGTACAAAATCCTTATAGACGGTGAGCGATTGATTTATGCTACTGATACAAATAATTTACTTGGTATAACCGCTCCAAATTATGACTTATACATGATCGAGGCAAATTACGAAGACGAAGAGATCATGGAGCGGATAAGAGCAAAGGAAGAGGCAGGCTTATATGCCTACGAACGTAAGGTTTTAAAAAACCATCTTAGCAAAAAAAAGGCTGATGACTTCATAGCAGCGAACGCAGGAGCTAACAGTGAATTTATTTATATGCATGGTCACATTGAAAGGAATGATAAAAATGAGTAAGTTTATTAAATTAACGACAAGTAAAGGGAACAGCGTTTTGCTGAATGTCGATAAAATTATCGATGTTTATTGCAAAGAAGACGGCAGAGCTATAATTACTCTCGGAGTTACAGACGACGGTTACGAATATCCGTTCGACAGCTTCGAGGCTGTCGAACGAAAGATTATGGAGGCGACAAGATGAATATTGCGATTTTAATGGGAAGGCTTACAGCTGACCCGGAGCTTAAAACGACAAGCAATGGTTTGAGTTACTGCCGCTTTTCAGTAGCGATCGATCGTTACTCGAAAGGCGAGGATAAGAAGACTGACTTCATCAACTGCGTTGCGTGGAAACAAACGGCTGAGTTAATATCAAAGTGGTTCAGCAAGGGCAAGATGATAGCAGTGCAGGGATCAATTTTAACAGGCAGCTATACCAATAAAGACGGAGCGAAGGTTTACACGACAGACGTTTTAGTTGACAAAGTGCACTTCTGCGGTGACAAATCTGATAAAAAATCAGAAACAGCAGTGCCAAAAGCAGGCGAACCACGAGTCACTTCGATAGATGAGGATTTACCGTTTTAACGCAGTATAAAGCCCACAGAGCGGCGTTTGCGTTGATAGTATAAATTTATGTTTTCAACGCAAACGTTGCTTAAAGAGGGCTAGAGAGGGGCATACGATGAGAGAAATGAGTTATTGCTATGATGAAGATTCATTTGGTAGAAAAAGAGAGATTCTAGCAGAAGGTGAAATAAACAGATATAAATATATAATTTTGTCATGCAAGTTATACCCAATGATTTTCGTTGAACTTCCTGGCGATTACAGAATATTGTATAGTAACTCGCTCATTATGATATCAGCATTGAGGCGGAACGTCAATGTTCATGGCGGCTTTGAGGCTGCAATTGAATTTTTAGACACTGGTGAGAGAAATTTCAGGTTCGGTAACTTTATCGGATGGAGTTACAACATGGAAAGCGATTACATAGCAGGCGACCTGTTTGAAAATCACAGTGGCGGAAAGAAATGGACTACCGCAGAGCTGATCGAAGAAGCTAAGGCGGCGATCAAGGAATTAATTGCTCAAGAGGAGTAAAAACACTTGATTTTCCGTGTTGTATATGGTATAATAAAAGTGGTTGATACGGTATGTCGGTGTCGTGTCAACGACATAGGAATATTGTATCAACCACAAGCATTTTGCAATGGGTGCCGACACGCCCGTTGCAGGGTGCTTTTTTGTTTATGAGGTGAGCAGAATGGAAATCAAGGCGATCGAAACGCAGTATAACGGCTACAAATTT
>CACYDY010000378.1 GCA_902773245.1 uncultured Ruminococcus sp. | reverse complement strand
GGCACATGTCGCTGACGATGCCGTAGGCGTATCCAACGGGACGGAAAAGCTTGAGGATCCTGCAATAGGCACCATCGATCAGCATATCGATGCAATAAATTCATCAAACTAAGGTAGAATAATGCCGGAGAGACAGGTCAATGGCATCAATAGATGTGAATTAAGAACGGTTGATGGGAATGTGTCGTGGTTGGAAATCTATTTTTTTGTTGAGGTTATACAGAAATGAAACTACATAGTATTACGATAAAGAATGTAAAGAGTTTCCGGGAATCGGTTATTTTTAAACCACATAAGGAATTCAATGTCCTTATTGGCTCTAACGGCAGTGGTAAGAGCAATCTGATGGAAATTGTTTATGTTACCTTGCGGCATTTCTTTGTATATACTTTCAGGTGGTCGACTGAACGTACAAAGGAAGGATCGCTGCTCAGAATAGATAGAGAAAATAATCCTTTTGGTGTTATTAGCCAATTTTTGTCCAAGTTTTCTGGTGATAATTCTCAAAGTGAGTTGACTCTTGAATTGGAGGTGACAGATTTCGATGTGAGGAATATTCGAATGATTCAGCATAATTTGGATGCTTTGAAAGCCGAATGCTCTAATTACTATTCGTTAGATAGAACTCTGAAGGACTTTCTTAATTCCAATTTTGTGGAGATAAGTGAAGGCGAGCGTTTTACGTATTCTATTAAAAATTATAATATTTTACCAATTGCTGAAGAAAAACAAAGGTTTTTCCTATCATACTTAAGATGCCTAGAGGGATTAAGTTTTTTGGCTCAAAAAATGAATATTTTCTTGCATCCGGTTATCCTATATATATCACCATTCCGTGGAGTATCGAATCTTTCATTAGAGCAAAGTCTTGCTGATAGTACATCAAAAGGTGAGCAAACTGAAGTAATGAAATCCACTTCCCGCTCAACATCTTCGCTTATAAAATTGGCAACCCTCTACTTTGCAGAGAAAAAAAGAAGGTTTGAGTTCGAATCGGGTAATAAAGACTCAAAATGGGCGGCAGACAAGGATGTTAGGTTTGTAAGCGATTCTTTAGCCAAGATTGGTTATACTTGGGATATGGATTTACTGGACCCAAACAGAAACACTTACACAATAAGACTTAAAAAGGATGGCAATATCTTTCATCTTAATCAAGCAAGTTCAGGTGAGGTAGAATTAATCAACTTTATTTTTGGTTTAATAACATTGGGGCTTCAAGGAGGTATTATTATTGTTGATGAACCAGAACTACATTTACATCCTAAGTGGATTGTATTCCTGAGAGGTTTTTTTATGCAATATGCCTATACGGATAAGAACCAACTGATGATAGTTACACATTCTGGAACGTTTATAAATTCCAGTACCTATCCTTATATATGCCGAGTTTATAAAAATGAACGCGGAAGCAGTAATTTGCATCAAGTAGTTGTGGAGAATACTCAAGAAACTAAAGAGCTACTGCACTTCATCAACGCCACAAATAATGAGAAGGTGTTTTTCTCTGATTTTGTTATCATGGTTGAAGGAGATACTGATGAAATTGTGTTTAAGCAGATTCTGGAGGTAATAAAGAAGGGAATGGGGTTCAGGTCCAATGTTGAAGTTATGCAGGTTAAGGGCAAAAACAACTATGAAAAGTTTAGTTCGTTCCTTAAAACCCTAAAAATAGAATCATGCTATATTGGAGATCTTGATAATGTTGCTCAAATGGTTTCAGATAATGAGATTATAAAGCAGATGCTGATGACCAATGAGAAAAGATTGGAGCGTTTAGTAATAAAGAATCCTGGAGCAAAAGATCATATTTCATTAATTCAGCATTTAGAAGAGACAATTACTACAGGAGATACAGTTGCGTTGAAGGGATTCTATGATTATATGATATCTTTTAGACAAAAACTGAGACCAGACATCAATGCTGATGAACGGCAAGAGTTGGATAGGTTTATTGATTCGTTATACGAACAAAATATATATTTGTTACGCAAAGGTGAGATAGAAGCTTATTTCCCTGATGGATATAAAAGAAAAGATTTAGAAAAAGTTTTGGCTTTAACTCAAGGTGCTGCTTTTGAACAGTGGAAAAATGAGAGCGGATATAAATTGTTGCAGGATTTGCTTGTTCATATACTGCAAAGGAATCATATTATATAAAATACTGAAAATCCTGCTACAAGTACACCTCACTGCCACCAACAAATGACTTAATGTAGAACCAACGAATGCCCCGAGAGTCAAGGCAATCATCTGGAACTGGCATCTATCATGTGATGATGC
>CACYDY010000377.1 GCA_902773245.1 uncultured Ruminococcus sp. | reverse complement strand
GTGAAAATGTTAAAATTGACTAAACAGTAATTTTAACTTCAAGGAGGAACTTAATATGCCGCAATGGTTGAATAATTCAGTTTTTTATCAGGTTTATCCGCAGTCTTTCTGCGATTCCAACGGTGACGGAATAGGCGATATCCAAGGACTTATTTCAAAGCTTGACTATATAAAGGAACTTGGCTGCAATGCCATCTGGCTCAATCCCGTCTATGACTCGACTTTTATGGACGCAGGCTATGATGTTCGTGACTACTACAAAATTGCGCCGAGATACGGAACAAACGACGACGCAAAAATGCTTTTTGAAGAAGTTCACAAACGTGACATGAAGCTTTTGATGGATCTTGTTCCGGGTCACACTTCCGATACAAACGGCTGGTTCACCCAAAGCAAGCAGCCGCTCAAAAATGAACTGTCCAACCGCTACATCTGGACTGACAGCGTTTGGGAAGCCCCGCCGCAGTACAGACTCCAATGCGGAATCACCGACCGTGACGGAAACTATCTTGTAAACTACTTTTCTTCTCAGCCTGCGCTGAATTACGGTTTTTATGAAGTTACACACCCGAACTGGCAGCTGCCCGTAAACCACCCCGACTGTCTGAGAACAGTTGAAGCTGTCAAAGATGTCATGCGTTTTTGGCTTGATATGGGCTGTGACGGTTTCAGAGTTGACATGGCGGATTCACTCGTTAAGAATGACGACGATAAAATTGCTACTGCCGCTATCTGGGCGGGCATTCGTGAAATGATGGACAAGGATTATCCCGAATGCGCATTGGTTTCGGAATGGTGTCACCCGATCAGAGCTATCAACAAGGGCGGATTCCACGCAGATTTCTACCTCGATCACAGGGGAAACGGATATTCAACCGCATTCAGATTTTACAACTACGAAACTAAAGAGCAGGAAAGCTATTTCAGCAAAGAAGGCAAGGGCGATATTATGACTCTTGTAAGCGAGCTTAACGAAAACTATCCGGCAACGAAAGACAACGGATATATCAGCTTTTTCACCTGCAACCACGACAATCCGAGAATGTCGGCGTGGTATGACGAGCTTGAACTGAAAATAAATTTCTGCACCATTTTCACACTTCCGGGTGTTCCGTTCCTTTACTACGGAGATGAAATAGGAATGAGATATATGTCCGAGCTGACAAGCAAAGAGGGCGGATTCAGCAGAACAGGCTCACGAACACCCATGCAGTGGAACAGCGGAAAAAACAAAGGATTTTCGACTGCGGATCCGGACAAGCTTTATCTGCCCGTTGACATGAGCGAAAATGCCCCCGATGTTGAAAGTCAGATGAAAGACGAAAATTCACTTTATCAAACAGTGAAAAACATTATCAAAATCAGAAAAGAAAACCCCGATCTTTGCGGCAACGGCGACTTTGAAATCCTTTTTGCGGAAAAGAATACATATCCCTTTATTTTCCGAAGAGGTTCGTTTGTAATTGCTGTTAACCCAAGCGCCAACGACGCTTTCGCACCGTTTGGATATGAGATGAAGGAAAAGGTGTATTCCATCGGTGAAACCGTCGTTTCAAACGGTACGATCAAGCTTAAAGGTCAAAGCTACTGCCTGATGAAGATTTGATTCTTAATCACTGTCTACAACTTATGGATTTGTTCCTGTCGCCCCCATGCTTTGGTTCTATTTAACATTTATTGATGTCACCATATCGGCGCTGACGCACCGAACCCTGCATACATTCGCTGTACTCTTAAGTTGTGGATAGTGGATTCTTAATAATAAAAAATGAGGTTGTGTTTATGAGAGAGGATATTTGCACCATACCCATTAACGATGTGTTTTTGCCGAAGGACGGCTGTCCGCTGTGCCGAATGCGTGATATGCTGGAAGAGCGTTCAACCGTTTACATAACCGGCGCAGCTATGATGGAACCCGACGTAAGAATAAAAACCAACGAAAAGGGATTTTGTTTCCGTCATTTTTCGATGATGCTCAAATGCGGAACACGTCTTTCAAACGCTCTTATTCTGGAAAGTCATCTCGACAAGCTTAAAACCGAGATGATACCAAAAACTGTAAAAGGAAAACCCGACAAGAAAAAAATAGCGGCTATTCGAAATCTGCAAAAAAGCTGCTTCGTCTGCGAACAGGTTGAGTGGGGAATGGCTCATATGTATCAGACTATTTTCAGCAGCTATGCCACCGACAGCGAGTTCAAGGCGCTTTACAACAGCCAGCAGTTCATTTGTATGGAACACTATGCAGATCTGCTGACAGCTGCGGCAAACAAGGGTATTCCGTCAAAAATTCTTCCCGATTTTTACAGTGACACCGCAAAGCTTGCAGGCGGATATCTTGAAATTCTGAAAGACGATGTCACACATTTTTGCTCAATGTTTGACTACCGAAGCAAAGGACAGGATTGGGGAAATTCCAAAGACGCGATCGAACGCTCGATAGAATTTCTGACTTCCGAAAGAGTCACAAAGGACGACGCTCAGGACTGATAGTTATGATAATAGAAAACATCAAGGATTTTGATTTGGCGCAAACACTCGACTGCGGTCAGGCATTTCGCTGGAGAGAGCTTGAGGACGGTTCTTTCAAAGGAGTTGCTTTTGGCAGACTTGTAACATTTCAAAAAGACGACGAAAAAATAATAATTTCCGGCTGCGGCGAAACGGATTTTGAAAAGATCTGGAGAAACTATCTCGATCTTGACTTGGATTACTCAAGCATAAAATCAGATCTTTCAAAGCTTCACCCCACCTTAGCCGATGCGGCTCGGTTCGCTCCCGGAATAAGAATACTCAATCAGGAACCGTGGGAAGCGTTATGCTCGTTTATCATTTCACAGAATAACAATATTCCTCGAATAAAGGGCATTGTGGAGAGGCTGTGTCAAAGCTTCGGCGACCCGATCGAAGGTGATTTCTGCACGTTTCCGTCTGCGGAAAGAATTGCTGCTTTATCGCCCGAGGATCTCTCACCGATAAGAGCAGGTTTTCGGGCAAGATATATTATTGACGGCGCAAGGAAGGTCGCAAACGGCGAGATAGATCTTGAAAAGGTACGGTTCATGGAAATTGAGGACGCCCGAAAAGAGTTGATGAAGATAACAGGTGTTGGCATAAAGGTTGCCGACTGCACGCTTCTCTACGGACTTCATCGGCTGGACTGTTTCCCGCTTGATGTCTGGATGAAACGCGCAATGGCAACGCTTTTCCCCGAGATGAAGCCGAGTGATTTCGGCAAGTACGGCGGCATTGCCCAACAGTATATCTTTCATTACAGCAGAATGCACCCCGAACTCTTTCAACCGGCAACGGCGGGCAACGCCCGCAGGAAATTCGCACACCGACTTCTTGAGTAAGGCAGCTTC
>CACYDY010000376.1 GCA_902773245.1 uncultured Ruminococcus sp. | reverse complement strand
GCGCTTGCAGTTGCCGTAATTGAATATCTGAATGGTCTCTCCCTTAATCAGCTTGTTTGTAAACCCGAAGTAAGCCATATCGGGACGGCCGGCAGGGCCGTAAACCGTGAAAAAGCGCAAGCCGGTGGACGGAATATTGTAAAGCTTTGCATAAGCATGGGCGAGCAGCTCGTTACTCTTTTTGGTAGCCGCGTAGAGTGAAACAGGATTATCCACTTTGTCATCGGTTGAAAACGGCACCTTTTTGTTGCCGCCGTAAACCGACGATGATGAGGCGTAAACCAAATGCTCGACACCCTTGGCGCCATTGTCATAGGAATGGCGACAGGCTTCGAGAATGTTGTAAAAACCGATGATATTGCTGTTGATGTACGCATCCGGATTGGTGATCGAATAGCGCACGCCTGCCTGTGCCGCAAGGTTGACAACGATATCAAATGGATAGTCCGCAAACGCACTGTCAATCAGCGCCTTGTCGGCAAGATCACCCTCGATAAACCACCAGTCAACCTGTTCATTTTCAGCGACAAGCTTCTCTATCTCCGCAAGCCGGTATTCTTTGAGCGTTACATCATAGTAGTCGTTCATATTGTCAAGTCCGACAAGCTTCATCGGCTCGCTGGTCTTGATCAGCTTCATCACCAAATTCGCGCCGATAAAGCCTGCGGCTCCGGTGATGAGGATGGTTTTGTTTGTTAACTCATTCTTCACTATTTTATCCCAAGCTTTCTAAGAATTCTATTTTGCATAAAAAACAAATATATTTCACACTAACCTGCTCCTCATTTTAAGGAAAAGATGTCACAGATGTCCTTCTAGTTCATAATAACCCTCATATTCGTAATTCTCTGATGAATACTATATTCTATTCATCATTATTGTTGATTATATAGCAACTAAATATTTCTTCTGCTCTCTCAATCGAGACACAATCATAGCAATTTCATATGACAACATCGCACAATTCACGGTGCACGCCTTGCTTGAATCCTATTCCGACAGGTCGCCCAAAAAGTTTCGGCAAAGCGTCAGCCTTACCTCGATTTTTTCCAAACTGACGAAAAAACTCACTTCACAATTCGCACACCTAAATTATGCAAGTATGGCCTTAATTTATTTGATTGCTAAGATGATCTTTGAAGATGTCAAGAAAAGTGCAGTCGGGAAACACCCAAAATAATGGATGTTTGGATAGAGGAATGATTTTGAAGCTGAATGGAACGGAATGAGACTTCAAAATCGAGTGAGATCTATGCTGCCGGCATTTTCTGCTTTTCCTGTAATCGGCGGTATACCGCCGGCGGCCATCCATACGGATTGCCGGAGCATACTCGTACTTGGTTGTAAAAGGTAAACGGTAAATCAGTTCTTTTTTAATGAAGCAAAGAAGCTTTCCATTCTTGCATTATCGCAACGCTGCTCAGGCTTTGTTGTATCCTCAAGTTTTTCAACTTATCTATGAACACTTCACTGGTGTACTGACTTCCTCTGTCGTTGTGAAGGATCGCTCCTTCGATCGGATTCTTTCTCAATGCTTTTAGGTTATCTATGTAAAGCTCTTTCTTCATATTTTTTCTCATATCAAGAGAGAGTATTTCTCCGTTGTAATAATCCAGTATCGGTGAGATATAAAGCTTTCCGTCTTTACACTGCGTTTGTGTAATATCTGTCAACAGCTTTTCGTAGGATTCATCGGCGCTGAAATCCTGCTTGATCAGATTTTCTTTAATCATTGCCTCGGGCTCTAACTGTCTCAAGAAGCAAGGACAGTGCTTCTTTGTGTGTTGCTAAGCATATTCACGCATGATCTTTGGTTATCCTGCACTTCACCACTTTTTTCTTGTATTGGTCCAACGCCATCTGCCCTCTCGTTACACCATAATTATCATTGACTGGATTTTCTTCGAAGTGATCGTTAATTACAACCAAAAGAACCACGTCTTTACTCGGTTAATTCTTATTACCGACATAATGGTGATTTCCGGATTCGCTAATGCCAAGTACTTTGCACATAGCCATTACTGTCATTTGTGCATATTGTTTTCAATAAAGATATATCACAAGTGTGACTATACTTTTTTCTCGGTTCATTACGAAAAAACGAGTGCCTCCTGTAATATCTCATTGGCTCTTTGCAATTCCGAATCTTGTTTTTCCAATTCTTGGATGTGCTAATCCTTTTTCGTCTATACTCATCCGATTGTGTCCTCTGCCGACGTGTGATTAGCTTCCATGGATGTTTTGCCTGTGTCACCAGTCTGCTAAAGTGAAGTGCGTTATGCCGAGCTGATGCGCTGCTTTCTCGATCCAATTTATTCTAATAGATTGACTGCTTATTCCATAAAACTCTTTTCTTGGGTCGTCGGTTCTTTTCATCTTTCCTTTGTTGTTTATTTATATTACACTAACTCCAGATGAATTTCTTATTCATAGTCCAATCCTATTCCCATATGTTCTTCATCTATATTATGGATTTCATTTTCCTAATCTGCGTTTTTATTTTTTTAGGAAAACCTAAAAAACTCTTCTTAACCAAATATAGCCCTTCTTTTATTCCTTTCTTTTTTGTTTCTTCATCATTTTTTATTGGGGGAGTTGTTTTCAAGTCTATAAATCCTAAATTATCAAAATTTACTTTTATTCCATATTTCTCAAACAATTCCTTGTTTTTTGGGAGCCATTTTCTTCCAGATATGC
Source organism: uncultured Ruminococcus sp. (assembly GCA_902773245.1). Lineage (GTDB taxonomy): Bacteria > Bacillota > Clostridia > Oscillospirales > Acutalibacteraceae > RUG592. Next base: position 1,108 of record CACYDY010000376.1, on the reverse strand, counting down.
CAAAGCCTTCCTCATATTGTATATAAAATGAAAAACATTCCGGAATTGTATCTTTCTGCTGGATTATAAAACATGGAAGTTTTTTCGCACGGTATGATGCATATTGTTCAAACTCCCATATATTCTCATGATCTCTTATCAAATTCAACAAATAGTCTCTTCTATATAGATTTATTCGACACCAAATCTTGTTTTTCTCATTAATAATTCTTGAAAAAAAGAATTCGTCTTCAAATTTACCATCGTTAACATTACTCACTCCATAAGAAAGTGCAGCCATTCCAATACTTTTATTATATTTCATAAGTTTATGTGCATGTTCGAAAACGTCTACAGCAACTTTTTTTTGTACAAAATAATCTTCCAATACAAACAACACAAATTCGGTATCTATTTTTTCAAGGCAACTACGAAACCGTTTACTCCAAGTAATATCCTCTTCATCGGAACAAATTGTTTCAACATTTTTGGAATATTCCCCTTTATATATAGTCTTCTCCGAATTAATAACTAATGGATATGGACAATCATTCCATTGAATATAAAAGAGTTTTACAAAAGGCTCCCACGCATCTTGATACAAATCGCAACTACTGATTAAAATTGTTATATCAGATGAGTTATTATATATTTTTTTATCCATATGACAACCTCCTCTACGTTTATACCCATTTGATGCAATAAAACTCAATAGTCGATAATACCTAAAACTCAAGCAAATCAACTTACTTGAGAACGCTAACTTAAGACAAAAAATCATTCCAAGATAGATTAATCTACATTTATTACGGATTCATCAGCATGCTACATGGGTATGAGTTTTTTTCAAAATTGTATAATCAACAATCAAAATATCTACCCTACATTTCTCTTACAATTAATTCTTAACAGGGCTATACAGATCCCCCTAGTAGTCTGTTTCCTCTAAAACTTTACTATTCTAACAAAAAGATGTATAATACAATCAAGGTGGTGTTATACATGAAAAGCAAAGAAATATATTTAAGTGAAACAGAACAGGAGTATTTAAAAAGCGTAGTAAAATCAGGTGTGCATAACGCACATGAAATAATACGCGCAAGAGTATTGCTTATGTTGGATAGAAACG
>CACYDY010000375.1 GCA_902773245.1 uncultured Ruminococcus sp. | reverse complement strand
TTAAAGAAAAATATCGAGCTGAACAATGCGTCGAACGTTACCGTTTTCAAAGGTGACGTGACAGCCTGCGATATTGAATTTGACGATGAAAGCTTTGATTTGGTGATTTCCAATCCGCCCTACATTCAAAGCGATGAGATAGACACACTGCAGGTCGAGCTGCAATTTGAACCGAGAATGGCTCTCGACGGCGGTAAGGACGGACTTTACTTTTACCGGACGATCACCGAGAAGTGGGCGGCAAAAGTTAAAAACGGCGGTATGCTTGCGTATGAAGTAGGAGAAGAACAGTTTGAACCGGTATCCCGGATGCTTTGCGAAAAGGGGTTTGAAAATGTCGGATTCAAGCTTGATCTTCAAGGATACAAAAGAACCGTCAGCGGTATAAAGAAGAAAATTTGAAAGGATTGAATATAATGGCAGTTGATAAGGCGAAAGCACTTGATACGGCATTGGCTCAGATAGAGAAACAGTTCGGAAAGGGCGCGGTAATGCTTCTCGGTCAAAAAGAAACGATGAAGGTTGCTGCGATTTCCACGGGTTCGCTGTCACTTGACATTGCGCTCGGAATAGGCGGACTTCCCAGAGGAAGAATTATTGAAATGTTCGGCCCTGAAAGCTCGGGTAAAACAACGCTTGCGCTTCACTGTATTGCAGAGGGTCAGAAAGCAGGCGGAACTGTAGCATTCATAGACGTCGAGCATGCGCTTGATCCGGTCTATGCGGCAGCGCTCGGAGTAGACGTGGATTCGCTTCTCGTTTCGCAGCCCGACACAGGCGAACAGGCGCTTGAGATCACCGAAGCATTGGTTCGCTCGGGCGCTATTGACGTGATAGTTGTCGATTCCGTTGCGGCGCTCGTTCCCAAAGCCGAGATTGAGGGCGAAATGGGAGATTCCCACGTCGGATTGCAGGCAAGACTTATGTCGCAGGCGCTCAGAAAGCTCACGGGCGCTATTTCGAAGAGCAACTGTGTGGCAATATTTATCAATCAGCTTCGTGAAAAGGTCGGAGTTATGTTTGGCAGTCCCGAAGTAACCCCGGGCGGAAGAGCATTGAAGTTCTATTCTTCCGTCAGACTTGACATCAGAAAGGTTGAAACGCTCAAGGTTAACGGCGAGATGATCGGTTCTCACACAAAGGTAAAGGTTGCGAAAAACAAGATAGCGCCGCCGTTCAGAGAAGCAGAGTTTGATATCATGTACGGCAAGGGTATCTCCAAAGAGGGAGAGATCGTTGATCTCGGCGTTCGCGCGGATATTATCAAAAAATCGGGAGCATGGTTCAGCTACGGAGATAAAAGGCTCGCCCAGGGTCGTGACAATGTTAAGGAGCTTTTGAAAAAAGACCCGGAGCTTGCAGCGGAGATCGAAGCCAAGATCATGCAGAATATTGATGTGATAAATTCCAAGCCGCTTACAAAGGGTTCAAAGACAAGAGGCGGAAAGTCCAAGAAAGAGGCAGTTGCCGAGGTTGAAGCGGAGCAGGCGGAGTCGGAAGAGATCATTGACCCGGATCAGGACGAAAACAGAATTGAGATAGAGGCTGAGGTCGAAGAGCAGACAGCCGGCGCATCTGCCGAAAACGATGAGTCCATAGATATTGTGGTTGACTGATCATGATCATAACGGAATTAAGGGCTGCCAAAAAGTCGCTGACGATGGTGTATATTGACGGAGAGTACGCCATGAAGCTTGATACGGCAACGCTCGCCGAAAACGGCATAAAGGTCGGAAAGGTTATTGACGACGAAGAGCTAAGGGAACTGATAGATAAATCGGAACATCGGCGTGCAAAGGAAAAAGCGCTTTGGCTTATTTCGGGACGTGACTACTCAAAAAAGCAGCTCATGGATAAGCTTGTGAGGGATTCCTCGGAAGAAACGGCTGAGGAAGTCTGCGAGCGTATGGAAGAGCTGGGCTTGATAAGCGATGAGAATTATGCGCGGCGGCTTGCCCATGATTTGATTTATATAAAAAAGCTGTCCGTAAGGGGAGCAAAATACAAGCTTATGGAAAAGGGGATAGACCGAGAGCTGTGCGAGGAGATCCTCGAAGAGTTTGAGGTTGATCCCGTGGAGCAGCTGGTGGAAATAATCGAAAAAAAGTATGCCGATAAGCTTGACGATGAAAAAGGCAGACGCAGAACGTTTGCCGCCCTGCAGCGAATGGGCTACGGCTGGAGCGACATAAAGTCTGCGTTGTCGGAATTTGACGATGATTGGTACTGATATTTTCGGTATTTATA
>CACYDY010000374.1 GCA_902773245.1 uncultured Ruminococcus sp. | reverse complement strand
CTTTCGGGCGCTCCAAAAATAAAAGCTTGTGAAATTATCAGCGAGAGCGAAAACAACAAACGAGGTATCTACGGCGGCGCTATCGGCTATCTTGCTTTCAACGGCGACATGGACACCTGCATTGCGATTCGTCTTGCTTTCAAGAAAAACGGCAAGGTATTTGTCCGTTCGGGCGCAGGCATTGTTGCGGATTCCGTGCCCGAAAACGAATACAAAGAATGCATTAACAAAGCTAAAGCCGTTGTCAACGCATTGGAGGAGGTTTGAATTATGATTCTGCTTATTGATAATTACGACAGCTTTTCTTACAACTTGTATCAGCTTATCGGCGCAGTAAATCCCGACATCAAGGTTGTCAGAAACGACAGCATGAGCGTTTCTCAGATCAAAGAGCTTGCGCCCTCGCACATTATCCTCTCGCCGGGTCCCGGAAAGCCAAGCGACGCCGGGGTTTGTATTGACGCAGTAAAGGAGCTTTATGACAAGATCCCCATTCTGGGCGTGTGTCTTGGTCATCAGGCTGTCTGCGAAGCGTTCGGCGCGGAAATTTCTTATGCAAAGGAGCTTTTTCACGGAAAGTCCTCTGTTGTTAAAATCGAAAGCGACCCCATTTTCGGCTCGCTTGGAGATAAAATTCAAGTTGCAAGATATCATTCTCTTTCGGCAAAAAGAGAAAACTTTCCCGATAGGCTGAATATTATAGCTGTAGCCGACGACGGCGAGATCATGGCTGTACGGCTTAAAGACTACCCCGTTTACGGGCTGCAGTTCCACCCCGAGTCAATACTGACTCCGCAGGGCAATATTATTATCAAAAACTTTTTGGAGGTAACATCAAAATGATCAAGGAAGCTATTATTGAATTGTCAAACAAAAAAGACCTCACTCCCGAAACTGTCGAAGCTGTTATGGACGAGATCATGAACGGTCAGACATCTCAGGTTCAGACTGCCGCTTATCTTACTTCTCTTTCAATGAAGGGCGAAACCATCGACGAGATCGTTGCCTCTGCAAAAGGCATGAGAAAACACGCAGCGCAGCTTCACAGCAGCAAAGAACTGCTTGAAATCGTCGGCACCGGCGGCGACTGCTCCAACTCGTTCAATATTTCGACTACATCTTCGATCGTCCTCGCTGCGGCAGGCATTCCAGTTGCCAAACACGGAAACCGCGCGGCTTCAAGCAAGAGCGGCGCAGCTGACGTTCTCGAAAAGCTTGGTGTTAACATCAGAATCGATCCCGAAAAGAACGAAAAGGTTCTTGAAGAGGTTGGTATCTGCTTTCTGTTTGCGCAGACATATCACTCGGCAATGAAGTACGTGGGTCCCGTCAGAAAAGAGCTTGCTATCCGAACAGTGTTTAATATTTTGGGTCCCCTGACAAATCCTGCCAATGCAACTATGCAGGTAATGGGTGTTTACAGCAGTGATCTTGTCGAGCCTATGGCTAAGGTCCTTTCAAAGCTTGGCGTCAAAAAAGGCATGGTAGTTTACGGCGAGGACGGACTTGACGAGATTTCCGCAAGCGACAAAACGCTTGTTTGCGAAATTAACAACGGAGAGTTCTCTTCGTATGAGCTTGACCCGAGAGATTACGGCTTTGAGCTGTGCGGCAAATCCGATCTTGTGGGCGGAACTCCCGAGGAAAACGCTCAGATCACAAGAGATATCCTCGGCGGCAAAAAAGACGCAAAAAGAACTGCCGTTGTTCTCAACGTTGCGGCAGGGCTTCATGTTGCAAAGGGTATTGATTTTGCGTCTGCCGTCAAAGAAGCCGAGGAAACTATCGACAGCGGAAAGGCTCTCGCAAAGCTTGAGCAGTTTATTGCCGCAACAAACGCTTATTAAGGCAGCGCTCCGCAAAGACCGCCTGACGATTTGACTTGGGCGGTTCACTGACTGCGATCATAACTACTGCTGCACTCGGAGGAAATTTATGATACTTGATGAATTGGCGGCTTACGCTAAAATAAGAGTTGAGCATGACAAGAATTTGCTCAGCGTTCAGGATATAAAACGACAGGCGCTTGACTGCCCCAAGGGTGATTTCAGATTTGAGAAAGCTTTAAAAAACGCAAAAGGCGCAGTTATCTGCGAGGTCAAGAAAGCCTCGCCGTCAAAGGGGATCATCAGCGAGGACTTCCCGTATCTCGAAATTGCCAAAGAATACGAAAAAATCGGCGCAGACTGCATTTCCTGCCTGACTGAGCCGAAGTGGTTTCTCGGCAGCGACGATATTTTCAAAGAAATAAGACAGAACGTTTCCGTTCCGATGATCCGAAAGGATTTCACCGTTGACGAATATCAGATCTATCAGGCTAAGCTTATGGGAGCGGACGCAGTTTTGCTGATCTGCGCCATTCTGGACGAGGGTCAGCTTGGAAGCTACATTGAAATATGCGACACTCTCGGGCTGACTGCGCTTGTTGAAACTCACGACAAAAGCGAGATCGACACCGCCGTAAAAGTCGGCGCAAGAGTCATCGGAGTCAACAACCGCAATCTCAAAGATTTTTCGGTTGATCTTGAAAACTCCATGAATCTGAAAGGGTTTATCCCGCAGGGTACAATTTTTGTAGCCGAAAGCGGAGTTGCGTCGCCCGAGGACGGAAACAGACTTCTCAAAAGCGGCGCCGATGCGGTTCTTATCGGTGAAGCGCTGATGAAATGCGATGATAAAATGAATTTTATCAAACAACTGAAAGAGGATATTTAAATGGCTAAAATAAAGATCTGCGGTTTATTCCGTGAGGCTGACGCCGGTTTTGTGAACGAAGCAAAGCCCGATTTTGCGGGTTTTATCATAGACGTTCCTTTCAGCAAACGCTGCATTGACTACAAAAAAGCATTCAAACTCAGAGAGCTTATTGACAATAATATCCAAACCGTAGGCGTTTTCATAAATTGTGACCTGCAAAAGGTTGCAAAGCTCGCAAACGATGGTATAATAAATATTGTTCAGCTTCACGGCAGCGAAGACGAACAATACATCGGCTCGCTGCGAACCCTTTGCCCCAACACGGAAATATGGAAAGCATTTGTAATAAAATCCAAAAGCGACATTGACGCCGCCCAAAAAAGCTCCGCCGACAAGATCCTGCTCGACAGCGGAACGGGCTGCGGAAAAACCTTTGACTGGTCAAGCGTTTCCGGCATAAAAAGAGATTTTATCCTTGCCGGCGGTCTTGACAGCCAAAACATTCCAAAAGCAATAGAACAAGTCGCTCCGTGGGCTGTGGATCTTAGCTCGGGTGTGGAAACAGACTCGGTCAAGGACAGAACTAAAATACTGGCGGCAGTTAAAGCGGCGAGGCTTTGACAAGGAGATTGTTTTATGAAAAAGCACATTAAAATAACTGCGGAAAAAGCAAGAAACTGTGACGATCCCATGGAGATGATCGATCCTTTGTGGTGGAGCGTCAGCATTTATGACTCCTACGAAAAATACATCTCGGATTTGAAACCGTTCACCATGCCGCAAAGATATGTATTTGCCATGATGTGGTATGCTGCCGAGGTTGAAAACGGCGGTCACGATCAATTCTTTTCCAATTCTACGGGAATTGTCTGGGAGGACGCGCTGAACGGCTTTAAGGAAATCGGCTGTGAGAACTGCCGGGATATTCTCAGCGAAGCCGCAAAGCGTATGGGCGGAAAGCCCTCGTTTGTTCGTGCGGAGCGGTGGCAGCAGGAGGACGAGCTTGAGCCCGACTTTGAAGACCTTGACGATCGCTTCTATGATGAAAGCAATAATTACGCAGAAAACATCATTGAATAT
>CACYDY010000373.1 GCA_902773245.1 uncultured Ruminococcus sp. | reverse complement strand
GGTGTATGAGTTCTCTGCGGATTGATGCAGTTAACCCGGATATGTTCACTATCCCATTCTTCTGCCAGCGCCTGAACAAAATTAACAGCAGCAGCTTTGGTCGAAGAGTATAAACAATAAAATGCACGACCCATTGTATAGGAACTGGACGTAAAATGAAGCAGGCATCCGTGGGACTTTGCCAGATAGTCATGTGCCGCAATGGAAACATTGACCATACCTTTATAGTTGATGTCAATAATCGTATCCACAAGTTTTTGATCAACATGCATTAACGGTTCTTTATTTAAAACGGCTGCCGTATCTACAATATAATCAATTCTGCCTTTCTTTTTGTAAACCTGTTCCAATGCTTTTTTCACGCTTACAATATCTGTTACATCTACATGATTCAGACTACGGGAAAATGCATATGCACTAGCCCCATATCGGTTAGCAGTAGCGACCATGTCTTTACCGATACCGGAGTTTCCTCCAAATACAACCAACACCTTATCCTCTAATTGTTCTAAATGAATTCCTTCGTCTAGCTTTGCAGTTTTTAACTGGAACAGTTTATCCAAAAGATAAACGTCTTCAGGATAGGTGAGCTTTGTATTGCGTTCCTCTCCGTCTACAACATAAACTTTGGTTCCAGGAAGGTACTTTACCACAATCCCACAGTCGTCTGTAGTTTGAAAGCTTGGATCCTGCAACGCTTTAGTGTAAGCGTTTTTAATAACATTAAGCTTAAAAGCTTGTGGGGTTTGTCCTCTGCGAAGCAAGTTGCGCTTCGGTATACGGGCTATTACATTCTCTTCATTTTGCAATTCTATAATAGTATCTGCAGATGGAATCGCTACATCAACTGCATCAAACTTTTCCAATGCATCAATTACATCATCAATTATTTTACCACTAACCAGTGGTCGTACTGAATCATGAAAAATCAGACTAATATTGTCGGCCTCTTCTTCTTTTTCATAGGCATAAATCGCGGAAAGGCTCGATTCATAACGTTCATTACCGCCGTTCAAAATTTTTTTGACTTTCGTCCATTTATTTTTCAATACCATCGCTTCTGCTTCAGTCAGATAGCTTTGGTGCATCACGATGGCAATCTCATCAATTCGAGGATGCTTTTGAAAAACAGAAATGGTATGCTCCATCACCGTTTTACCAGCAACTTTCAAAAATTGTTTAGGCTTATTAAGACCTAATCGGCTCCCCACACCGCCTGCTAAAATCACTGCTACATTTTTCATTGTTTAACCTCTTTCCGCACAAGTCTTGTATCAATTAATCCGAAAGCTCTTTTCTTAATAAAACTAAAAAAGATTTCTATTTTAATAATTCACTATGTTTACGTTTTAAAAACGAGACAGCTGCCTGTACAGCCGCTTTTTCATTTCCCCGGTTTAAGACCGCTTCCAGTTTTTGCTTCTCCGTCAGGTTTTCTTTCTGTTTCTGTTTTTCTTTACGATTTTTCCACGCATGTGCAAGCTTTTCAATCTGTTCCCAATTCTCCGGAAGGCGTTTCGTTATTAAGAATTCTTCATACGCATCACAACAAACAGTAATATTATCCGTAAATGCAATTTGTCGCCCGTGATCAAGCCACAGTATTTTGTTACACATTTCCCGGACCTGGGAAGTGGAATGAGATACCAATAATCCAGTAACCCCGTTTTCAAGAATGCTTTTCATTTTCGCTCCACTTTTCTTACGAAAAGCCCCGTCTCCAACGCTCAGCACTTCGTCTAAAATAATAATATCCGGATTCACCAGACAGGCAATAGCAAAAGCCAGACGGCTTTTCATACCGCTGGATAAGTGTTTAAATAATCGATCCTGAAACTCTCCCAGCTCCGCGAATCCAATAATCTCATTATACTTTTCTTCCATAAAGGCCCGGGTATAGCCCAGCATGGCGCCCCGCAAATAGGTATTTTCCCGAACCGTAAGGTCTCCGTCAAAACCACTGCTAAGCTCTAACAATGCAGCAATGTTGCCTTTCACAGCTATGGTACCTTTCGTTGGTATCATAATTTTGGAAATCGCTTTTAGCAACGTAGATTTTCCGGCGCCATTTGTGCCAATAATTCCCAACATGTCCCCAGCACTTAATGAAAAACTGATATCCTTATCCGCCCAAAACTCGGTGACATGATACTGGCCCTTCATTTTTCGCATGACATATTCTTTTAAACCGATATTTTTTAAATCTCCGGTTATATAACGAATAGAAACATTCTTTGCTTCTATAATTGCCATACAGC
>CACYDY010000372.1 GCA_902773245.1 uncultured Ruminococcus sp. | reverse complement strand
TTTTAATTGGGCGGCTGATGAGCGGAAGCCTGCTTACCGTTACAAAAAGCAGGGCGGCATTACCTGCGGACGTGCGTCCGCTCAATTTCGGGAACGCTTGATTTTTAAAATCTCGTCAAAAATGGCTTTTGCTGCGTCTTGCTTGCTCATGATGTCAAGATCTTTGACCGAATCCTTTGTAATTATTGTCACGACATTTGTGTCCGTTCCAAAGCCTGCGCCTTTTGTTTTTAAATTATTGGCGGCGATCATGTCGAGATTTTTTTTCAAAAGCTTCTTTTTGGAATTTTCGATAACATTTTGTGTTTCCATTGAAAAACCGCAAAGAAACTGATCCCTTTTGTGTTCTCCGAGATAGGCAAGAATGTCGGGTGTTCTTTCGAGTTCAATAAACATTTCTCCGTCGGATTTTTTTATTTTATTATCACTGAATGATTTCGGGCGATAGTCCGCAACTGCTGCCGCTTTGACAACGATCGTGCTGCTTTCGAAGCGTTTTGTTACTTCTTCAAACATTTCCTCGGCGGTGGTCACCTTAACAACATTTACAAACATAGGCGGCTCTATTTCCGCATGAGCCGTCACGAGCGTTACGTCTGCTCCTCGTCTTGCGGCGTTTTCGGCAGCGGCATAACCCATTTTTCCCGTTGAATGGTTTGTGATAAAACGCACAGGGTCGATGGATTCCCGTGTTGCTCCTGCGGTGACAAGAACTTTTTCGTTTTTCATATCTTTTTCAAATGCGCATTCTTTGATAATATACTGGAGCAGTACGGATTCATCGGGCATTCTTCCGTCGCCTATGTCGCCGTTTGCGAGCATTCCTCTGTCGGGGGATACTATTTCATAGCCGAATCTTTCAAGCTTTTTGATATTATCCAGAACAATAGGATTGTGATACATATTGTGGTTCATGGCGGGGGAGATGATCTTTTTGCACGGACACGCCATTATGGTTGTTGTCAGCATATCATCGGCAATTCCGTTTGCAATTTTTCCGATAACATTTGCGCTTGCCGGAGCGAGCATTACCACGTCGGCTTTCTTGGCAAGTGCAACGTGTTCAACGCTGTATTGAAAATTTCTGTCGAATGTATCAATAAGACATTTGTTTCCGGTAAGACTTTCAAAGGTTATCGGATTTATGAAATTTGCCGCATTTTCTGTCATAAGCACCTGCACGTCGGCGCGAAGCTTTTTGCACATTCTGGCAAGATTCGCAATTTTGTATGCAGCGATACTTCCGCTGACTGCCAAAACGACTGTTTTGTTATTGAGCATAGGTTTGTGCCTCCTGTTTTGTGAATATTGAATAATAACTATACAAGTATTTTAACAGAAAATTTTGAATAAAGCTATAGCATTTTTATAAAATTATTGGTATAATAAAAAGCGTACTGTATTGTATCCGATCATTATCGGAATGATAACAAGGAGGAAAAAATGAATACAAAACAAAAAGATATTCGTTGGCTGGTAAGTGTTGCACTTATGGCGGCTATAGTTATTCTGTTGGCGAACACGCCGCTCGGAATGATTCAGCTCCCGATTATTAAGGCGACAACTGTTCATATCCCGGTCATCATCGGAGCCGTTCTGTTAGGCCCTCTTGCAGGCGCGATATTGGGAGCAACCTTTGGAATTTGCTCGATTATCAGCAACACCATGGCGCCAACGCTGCTTTCGTTTGCATTTTCCCCGTTTTTCAGCACAACGGGTATCGCAGGCGGAATAAAAGCGGTTTGGATCGCTGTTGGCTGCCGTATTTTGATAGGCGTTGCAGCAGGCTGGCTTTGGATTCTGTTTAAGAATTTGAAAATCCCTGCTCCTGTCGGACTTGCTTTGACGGGATTTCTCGGTTCAATGGTGAATACCGTTTTCGTAATGGGAAGTATTTACCTTTTGTTTGCGCAGCAGTATGCCGAGGCAAAACAGGTTGCTTTGAGCGCCGTGTTCGGACTTGTGATGACAACCGTAACGGCTTCCGGTATTCCCGAAGCAATTGCAGCGGCGGTGCTTGTTGATGTTATCGGTCTTGCGCTTTTGAAAGCAATGCCGAGGATCATGCCGCAGACAAGAGCCAAAAAGTCTGCCGAGAGCGCGGCTTGATAATTCAATTTTAGGAATGAGTAGGAATAATGATTTTAGCTGTTGACATAGGAAACTCCAATATTGTGATCGGCTGTTTTGAGGGTGAGAGTATTCTTTTTATCGAAAGGCTTTCGACAAATCAGCAGTATACGGCTTTGGAGTATGTAATATCAATAAAAAGCATTTTGGAAATTAATAATATCGAAATAAAAAAGATCGAGGGCTGCATCATCTCGTCGGTCGTGCCGAGTGTGACTCAAACCGTAAAGACCGCGCTGGAAAGACTGACAAAGACCGAGGTTATGACAGTCGGCCCGGGAATAAAAACAGGATTAAAAATTATGCTTGAAAATCCCGCTCAGCTTGGAAGTGACAGAGTTGCCGATGCGGTTGCGGGTATCAATCTATATCCCGTCCCTTTGATAATAATTGATATGGGAACCGCAACGACGGTTTCGGTTATTGATAAAAATAAGAATTATCTGGGCGGTATGATAATTCCCGGACTCAGAGTTTCGCTTGACTCTTTGACAATGAGAACGTCACAGCTTCCGAAAATCGGTCTTGAAACTCCCAAAAGAGTGATAGGTTCAAACACGGTTGAATGTATGAAGAGCGGTATTATTTATTATTCCGCAGCGGGAATTGACGGGGTGACTCAAAGAATTGAGGAAGCTTTGGGCGAAAAATGCACCGTTGTTTCTACAGGCGGTCTTGCAGATAAAATTATTCCGCACTGCAAAAGAAAAATAATTATTGACGATCAGCTTTTGCTTAAAGGCTTGATGATAATTTACAATAAAAATAAAAAATAATTAAAACTAAGTTATACAGTACAAAACGGCGAAACAGTTTCAAAGCTGCTTCGCCGTATTTTTTTAATCACAAACGGTGTATGTAAAGCATTCCCACTTTAGTTTTGTTCCGACGTCAATATTAACGGGAAGCAGCGCAAGCGCAACCATAATTTCATCGGAATTGCTGCCGCTTAAATCGGTGAGAAAGGCATAATCTCCGTTTATGTTTGTGATAATGTAGTATTTGGTTTCCATTTGATGTATCTCCCGGTTGAATGATGAAAAAGTAAAATCGACAGCAAGCATTGCTTACTGCCGATTTTTCAGTGCCGGTGACCGGACTTGAACCGGTACGAATTTGTGGTTCGAGGGATTTTAAGTCCCTTGTGTCTGCCTATTCCACCAC
>CACYDY010000371.1 GCA_902773245.1 uncultured Ruminococcus sp. | reverse complement strand
CTGTTTGGGAAGAGGGGACGCTTTGCGTGATGAGCGTCCTCTAAAAAACAAAGTTAGGGTTTATAAAAACTCTGATTGAGCAAAAATCAATGTCGTTTACTATAAAGTCGTCACCCACAGCCGATTCGCCTTCATATTTTTTAAACTGCGAATATTGCTTTGCAAACATCAATTTTCTACAACTCTCACCCCCAAAACCGTGATATCATCATCTCTTCCGAGCTTGCTTCCGATGGTGGCTTCGTCAATAATATCATTCACAAGCTCCTGTATTTCATCGCCGTCGAAATCTCTCATCATCGAGCCTATCCACTGATCGCTTATAGAAATTGCGCCGTCGCTCAACATAACTATCAGATCGCCCTCTTTCAGGCTGAAAGAGTCGTGCGTAAATTTTATGTCCGACAAAATCCCCGCCGGCAGCGAGGTCGGTTCAATTCTGAGTATTTTTCCGCTTTGCCGTATGAAGGTTATCGGCGCGCCTGCTTTCATGATCTCAGCCTCGCCCGAAAACAGATCAAAGCTCATTACGTCGACCGTAGCAAGCGACTCGTCCTGCGATTTGACCATCAATGCAGAATTTGTCACGCTCAAAGCGCAGTCACACCCAAATCCCACTTTCAGCAGCTTTGTCATAATACTCACCGCCATGCTTGCGTCCACGGCAGCTCTTCCGCCCGTTCCCATTCCGTCGCTTATCATTGCAACGAACCGTCCTTGTCCGTCGTTAAAGTAATTAAAGCTGTCGCCGCACAGATTCGAGTCACTGCAGATGTGCTGTGACGATCCTATTTGAATATCAAATTTTGGCTTCTCGGTAAAAACCGCTCGGCTTTTGTTGCTTATCACCGAGATTTGAGGCGGATTCATAGTTCTTGAACAGAGCTTTGATATCTCCTTTGACAAACTGCTTTTTTTGAGCAGCTTTCTATCGGTATCCGCAAGCTCCAGTTCAACGGTCATTCTTCCGAGCTTATCCGTTCGGCAGCTGCATTCTATCGGAACAAATCCGCTTGACCTCAAATATGCGCAAATTCTCTCCGATGCCGCTGTGTCATAGCTTTCAAAGCTGTCAAATTCTTCCTTGAGATCCGCAAGAATATCTCCCAATCCGCCAAACTGTCCTGCAACTACTCCTCTGATCTGAGTCACCCGGGATTCTGCCGACAAAAAGCTTTTATAGCTGTCGTAGTTTCTGTTGATAGAGTTTGCCATTTCTTCCGATTTGCAGCACCTGCTGCTGAACTTGTTTTTTATATCGCCGCTGTCGATCTCTCCGCAGTCTTTCAGGATCGGAGTAAGGTCTGCGAATCTGTCCTCTCTCCTTTCCTCCGGGTCCTGCCAGCAAAAAGCCCTCATACCGCAGCGTGAGCAGTTTTCTTCAATACACTTTGTGTAAATGCTCTCTTCGTCGGCGGAATAGTATTCTTTCAGCTTGAGAGCAACGCAGTTGACCGCCTGCGAGATGTTTTTTATTGCGTTCGCCGCCAGATCAAGGCGCATTATGACCGAGCGTCTTAACCCCTCTCCGTTTGCATTGCCGGTGTGAGGCGTTACAAATGCCGATATCCTGTTTGCAATTTCTTTGGGTATCAGCAGGAATATCGCCGAAGCGATCAGCGTTTCATAGAACGACGCCGCAGTTTGAACGGTTATCGGATTTCTCAGGGAAATTATACCGCTGCATATAACAAAAGCCGCTGCCGCCGCAAATCGTCCGACATATGACAGCAATCCCGCCATCATACCCCCGAAGCCGTAGCAAGCCGAAATAAGCCCGAACTCCTCCGACCCGATACCAAAAACTATGCCTGTCGAAACACCGCCGATACACCCCCCTGCCACAGAACCGTAATACGCGCAAAAAAGTATCGCCGTCACCGCCAGAATGCGTCCCAAAGAAATGCCCGCCGCCGTTATTGAATTAGCCGACAAAAGAAATATGCATCCCGTCATCACCAGACAAGCTATTTCCTGCTGGTTGTATGTAGAGATACCTCGGCTTCCCACCGTCAAAAGAATAGTACGGTTCAAAAAGTAAGCTCCGACTCCGGCAAGAAGAGCTTCCGTCAGGCACATGATGATATCGTTGGGATCATTATAACTTACCAATATTATGACTATTCCCGTACAGCTCAGCGGAACCATAGCCGCAAGCGGAGCAAAAAGACGGCTTTGGCTCACCGCCTTGATGTCATTGAGCATCCACCTCAGCGCAAAAATTGTTATCACCGACGCAACATAGCGAAAGCTTCCTTTCGGATACATCAGAATGTAACCCAAAATTGCCCCAAGCGCCGCAGACAGCGAGTTTTCATACGGCACCGCCGCGCAAAACGAAGCGCCAAACGGCGCATAATTCCCAAAAACCGCTCCTCTTGAAACCACCACTCCGCACAAAAAATATGCGAACCTTATCACGATCGAATTTGAAACACTCTTTTCAAAAAAATCCGTGATCAGATTTCTTCCTCTCAGTTGAATTGCCCGCATTTTCAACATCCTCTCAACAGTTTTATTTACGTAATAATTGTAACAAAAAAGTTATAATAAACCTGTCGCAAGGCGGCTGTCGCAAAATATTTCTTTAAGCTGAAAACACTTGATTAATAGGCAAAATCTCAACATTAGACCACGCTGCATCAAAAGGCGGTAAAAGGTTACAAAATATTATCAAAAAAACGGCAATGAATGATCTCACTGCCGTTTTTCAATGTTTTGTTTAATACAGGTTTACTCTTCGACCTCAACCTCTTCGTAAACATACTGGTTGCCGTCATCGTCTTCGTAAACATACTCATAAGAGTTTTTGCCCTTGCCCTTTGATGTAAGGCGTTTGCTGTTAGAATGCATCTCTTGGTTCTCACGCACCGCTTTTTTCGTGAAGATCCACTGCAAAGCAAAATAGCACAGCTCTGCCGTAAGAATAAGAGAAATCTGCACCATAGGAATTTCACCCGTACCGTCCATAGCCTGAACAACTGCCCAGCCTGCAAGGAATGCCATCATGTATATCCAAGAATACTTAATGGCTTTGATAGTAACTCTCATTTCAAGCTCATCGGAACTTCTGAAACCCAATTTTCTGATATACTTGTTCATATATACTGCCCCTCTCAGATAAAAACCTTATACATATATTATATCAATTTTTTGCAAAATTTCAAGAGATATTAAGAATATTTTATATCAAATTTATAACTTTTACAAACAATCAAACGAAAAATCGGGATTCCCCCACATTTTTTTGATTTTACCCAACAAAAATGGCGCTTGCACAAAGAATAATCACTTTTACGGTGTTGTAAAGTTATCTGTACAAACAATTTTCAAAAGGTGAAATTATTTTTTCTATTTTACTGATAACAGTCTGACAGTCAACAGAAATGGTTTTAAACATTGTTTCGGTCAGTATTCCGAAACACACAAGTGAGAAACACAGCGGTATCTGAAAACCGTCCAGGCTGCCTTTGGTTGAAAGCTTGGTTTCGTCAAGAATTGTTCCGAATCTCACGCTGTTTCCGACAATACCCGAATGAGCGCGATAGCACGACAGCACATACAATATCTTTAGGTTTTCAAGCGTTACCTCGTTTTGAATAGCTCCAAAATTACGGCTTTTGACGACATTGCCGATCCACCAATAATCGTGAAGATAATTACCTTGCTTATTGTAGGAGAGAAATTCCGAATATTTTTCCTTTAGCTTGTTATGTTCTTTTCTTGCTTCGATTTTGAGTCGCTGAGCCTCTTCCTTTTCTTCCTCATTTTCGGAATAATCCAAAAGATAATTGCAGTATTTGATCCTATCACGTGAAACCTTCACATGATAATCGTCAATATAACGCTCCAAAAGCTTCTCATCGTCACGGTGCATATACAAAAATCTCATTATTACCATAGATTCATAAAGTATACGGCTCAAAGCCATTGCGCCTTCGGGGTAGCCGTGATAAAGCAGAGTTAAAATTTCTTTGGTGGTAATAATGGCTTTTGAGTACGACTCACCGGCAATGCGGGTAAACGTATTCGGGATCTTCAGAACATCGTGACTCAAAGTTATTTTTTCACATTCCTTGATCAACTCGGCAGCAGCGTGATAATTCCATCTCTGAGCGCCCTGCTCAAGCTCAAAGGCATTAAAATCCATTTTCTCACCTCCACTTATAATTATAACAGCAATAAAACATAATTCAATAGAAATCTATGCAAAAATAATGTACAAATATGTTTAAAAAAATTTGGTTAGTTTACCGTTGCAGATCGGTCGATCGTCAAGCAGGCAATTCGCTTCGCTGCTGCCTATCTTGGTTTTTACCGAAAGGTATCATTTTATCGTTGCTTTGATTTATAGTTTTTTCGATTTCGCTGAGGGTAATTTGTCGCTCTTTTCTGCTTTCTTCCGTCAGCGACTCCCTAAAGGGATTAGGCTTCGCCGTCACCGGCTCTGCCTTTGGAAACCGCCAGTACCCCAAGGGCACTTCCTG
>CACYDY010000370.1 GCA_902773245.1 uncultured Ruminococcus sp. | reverse complement strand
TATCCGCAGTATCCGCAGCAGCAATACCCACAACAGCAATATCCGCAGTATCCGCAGCAGCAGTATCCCCAAGCTCCTTATACGGAGCAGATGACTCCGCCTGTTTCGGGTGATCCGAATCAGATGAAGAACATGACGCCGCCTGTTTCCGGTAATACTAATCAGATGCAGCCGCCGGTTACTCAGAATCCGAACAGTGTACAAAATATGACTCCCCCGGTTACACAGAATCCAAACAGAGTGGGTAATGCAAATCTCCCGACTCCGCCGGATTCTCAGCCTCCTGTTGGCAGTCAGGAATCCGACGCTCCCCGTCCGACCGGAAAGAAGATGGATATGAATGCGCAATGGACTTGTTTCCGCTGCTCAACTGTCAACCCGCCTTATGTTACGGCGTGCGGATGCGGAGTTACAAAGAGAAGAGCTGCAAAGTTCTATGAAACGGGTGTAGATCCGTATGCCGAACAGGAAAAAGAGGAATTGAAGAAGCAGGAAGAGCGTGAAAAAGCGCTTGAAGCCATTATGGAGCAGAAAAGTAATTTTGGTCCGAAGCTCTTTGACGACAATGTGATCGTTGAGGTTGAAACTGTTTCACGTCAGGGTAACCTGGAGCGTAAGATGACAAATATGCTTTATAATATGGTCGACAAGGCATCCAATAAGAATGCCGTTCCCGAAAAGGAAGACCGTTTGAGCAAATACAGACAGGATCCGCCTGCTAATGCAAATAATGGTACACCTGCCAACTCTCAAAATAAGAAACCCGAAGAGAAGCCTGCCGCAAAGCCTTCCGCACCGGCTTCAAGCCCACAGCCTGCAAACAATGCGGCTGTCAAGCAGGGCGGTCAGCAGATGTTTAACAGAGAGCCTTATTTTGACGAGTGGAAATGCCCGGATTGCGGAACTATCAACAATGATTATGTTTCGACCTGCGCTTGCGGCTGCTCCCAGAGAAGAGCAAAGAGAATGGCTCAGGGCGGCGCTCCCGCTCCGAGAACACAGCGTTCACCGGGAACTCCCGCTGTAGGTATAAATACACCGTCCGTTAATCCGCCCACAAGAGCTTCTCAGGCGTCGGCTCCCGTGACTCCTCCGCCTGTTCCGAAGCCGCAGACAAAACCGGCAGCGCCGGCAGCGACTGTATCTTCAAGCAGAGCAGAGAAGAACAATGACCGTGAGCCGTACTTCGATGAGTGGAAGTGCCCTGAGTGCGGAACTATCAATAATGATTATGTGCAGACTTGTTCTTGCGGCTGTTCACAGCGAAGAGCTAAGCGTTTGCAGCAAAATGGTAAAAAGAGATAATTTTTTTTCTTTCTTCCATATACATTCTTAAAAGGTGCCCTTGACCGTAAGGTTGAGGGCGCTTTGCTTTTTTGCGATAAAATATTATTTAGTGAGTGATAATATTTTATCGCAGCGCAGCTTCTGTTACACATTCGTAAACATTTTGTTAAAATCATGTCAATACTTGAAGATTGTTTGATTTTGTGGTAATATATAGTGTGGGATTATGGAGAAGTACGCTTTTCGGTAATTTTAAAGAAAAGATCACGAAACATCGTTGGGGTATCTTGCCCGTCAAAGCTGCATTGATGTTTTGTCGTATTCAAGGAGTGTGGCACTTGGCTAATAATATTACATATAAAGAATTTAGTGATGAAAATAATTATACGGCTTTGTCGGCTGAGGTTATGTCTATTCGTGCAAGAGGAAATTCACCGATGGCGTGCATAAGAACATATGGCTGTCAGCAGAATGTGGCAGACAGCGAAAAAATCAAAGGTATGCTTTTTGACATGGGATTCGGATTTACCGAAAATGCCGAGGACGCCGATTTCATTTTGTTCAATACTTGCGCAGTCAGAGAACACGCCGAGGACAGAGTATTTGGCAACGTTGGCGCATTAAAAAATATTAAAAGAAAACACCCGTCGGTTCTTATCGGACTGTGCGGCTGCATGATGGAACAGCAGCACGTGACTGATCGTCTTTACAAAAGCTTTCCGTTTGTGGGACTTGTTTTTGGAACTCATTCGCTTCACAAATTTCCCGAGCTGTTTTATAATGCGATAACGGCGGGAAAACGAGTTTATGAAACAGGTGTTGACGACAAAACCGTTTATGAGGGTATTCCGATAAAGCGTGACGGAACGTTCAAGGGCTGGCTTCCGATTATGTACGGCTGCAACAATTTCTGCACGTATTGTATAGTTCCTTACACCAGGGGAAGAGAGAGAAGCCGAAAGTTTGATGATGTTGTGAATGAAGCTAAACAGATGATAAATGCCGGCTATAAGGATATTACTCTTTTGGGACAGAACGTTAATTCTTATGGAAAGAATTTTGAAGAAAAGGTTACTTTTGCTCAGCTGCTTTCCGAAATAGACAAGATCGAGGGCGACTATTGGATAAGATTTATGACATCTCACCCTAAGGACTGTTCAAAGGAGCTGATAGATGTTATCGCAGGCAGCAAGCACATTTCGTCGCACCTTCATCTGCCGTTTCAATCGGGAAACGACAGAGTTCTCAAGGCAATGAACAGAAGTTATAACAGAGAAAAATATCTGGATATTATCAATTATGCAAAAGAAAAAATTCCCGATCTCAGTCTTACAAGCGATATCATCGTGGGCTTTCCGGGTGAAACTTATGAGGAATTTCTTGATACGGTTACGCTCGTTAAAGAGGTTGAGTTTACATCGCTGTTTACTTTCATTTATTCGCCGAGAGAGGGAACGCCTGCGGCAAAATTCGACGATCCGTATTCTGCTGCGGAAAAGTCAAAGTGGTTTCAGGAGCTTTTGAAGGTTCAGGAAGAGATCGCTGCGAAAAGGTGCGCATCTATGGTTGGAAAAACCGTAAAAATTCTTGTTGAGGGAAAAACCGACAAGGACGGGATACTCACGGGCAGAACAAGCGGAAATATAATAGTGGACTTCCCGGGAGAAGAGAATATAATCGGGGAATTTGCATATGTTAAAATTACCAAAGCGAGAAATTGGATCTTAAACGGCGAATTGGTTTGATACAGCTTATTTTGTTGTGATAAGTTATAGTAAACGACATTTGAAATTGCCTAAATTATTAGCGATGCGAAGCTTATTAAAGTTTCGCAGGGACCTTTTCAAAGGTGCCCCAAGGGCACTTCCGCCTTGCGCCCGCAGTTTCCAAAGGCAGAGCCTTTGGTCGCTGACGGAACAAAGCAGAAAAGATCGATAAATTTCCCTCAGCGAAATTAAATAAACTATCAATCAAAGCGATTCTTAAAATAATACCTTTCAGTTAAAATCAAAGCAGGCAACAGCGAAGCGAATTGCCGGTCTGTAAAAGATAAGGGCTAAATCTTAACGATGCCGAGTATAATATGTGAGAAAGGAAATACCGAATGGATATTATAGAGCTTTCAAGACAGCTTGGAAAGGCGATTCAAGAGGACGAGTCGTACATCAATATGCGTCTTGCCGAGCAGATCAGCGAAGCCGACGAACAGCTTCAGGAGCTTATAACCGATTTTAATTTGAAAAGATTGGCTATAAACAGCGAAGCTTCAAAGGCTGACAAGGACGAAGAGAAATTAAAAGCTATGAATAAAGAAATGCGTCACCTGTACTCACAGGTTATGCAAAACGAGAATATGGTAAAATACAACACTGCAAAGCAGGAGTTTGAAACAAAGCTTCAAAGAGTGTTTGCCATCATACAAAATTCAGCCGAAGGCGACGATCCCGAAACCACAGATTATCTCGGCGGTATGGGTTGTTCGGGAAACTGCGGCTCGTGCGGAGGCTGTCATTAAACAACATGATAAATCCAAGGGAGGTGGAAATATGGCGGAGCTGTCACCGATGATGAAACAGTATTTGAGTATTAAAGAAAAAAACAAAGACAGTATTTTGTTTTTCAGACTGGGCGACTTTTACGAGATGTTCTTTGATGACGCTTTGACGGTTTCAAAGGAGCTGGAGCTTACGCTCACAGGCAGGGACTGCGGTCAGGAAGAACGTGCTCCTATGTGCGGAGTTCCTTATCACAGCTGCGAAACGTACATTGCAAAGCTTGTTGCAAACGGTCACAAGGTTGCGATTTGTGAACAGACCGAGGATCCCGCAACGGCAAAGGGTTTGGTAAAACGTGATATTATAAGAGTTATCACTCCCGGTACCGTTATGGAAGACTCAATGCTTGACGAGTCTAAAAATAATTTTATTTGTGCAGTGCTTACGCTTAACGGCAAGCATTCGGCGGTATTCTGCGATATTTCCACCGGCGAGCTTTATGGCTGTGAGATAGATCAGAGCGATGATTGTTCTCAGCTTAAAAGCGAGCTTTCACGATACAACCCCAGTGAAATGCTGCTGGGCGGCGAGGTTGGAAAACTTCAGCCCATAGCTTCGTTTATCAGCGAAAAGCTAAAGGTTTCGGTTGAGATGGTCGGCGATGAATATTTTGATTATGAATCCGCTAAAAATACGGTGCTGACGCATTTTAAAAAGGAAACTCTCGAAGAACTCGGACTCGAAAACTACGACGGTGTTGTAAAAACAGTGGGCGGACTTCTGAGATATCTTTCTCAAACGCAGATCACGGGTCTTGAAAGAATAAATCACATTGAGCTGTATGGTGAAAATCGCTTTATGCACCTGGACTACAATACAAAAAGAAACCTGGAGCTGACGGAAACAATGCGCTCCAAAGAGAAGAAAGGTTCTCTTTTGTGGGTTCTTGACTGCACTAAAACGGCAATGGGAAAAAGATTGATAAGACGCTGGATAGAACAGCCGCTGCTTAGCTGCGCCGCAATTATAAGACGTCAGAATGCAGTCAAAGAGCTTTGTTCGGACGCTATTCTGCGGGGGGAAACAGTAAGTTCCCTGACAGGCTTTTTTGATATGGAAAGGCTCATGACAAAGATTGTTTACGGATCGGCTAATGCAAGAGATCTCAGGGCGTTGGGATCGGCTTTAAAAAAGCTTCCCGAAATAAAATCAAATCTCGGCGCAGTCAGATCGACCGAGCTGAAAGAAATATACTCACAAATAGACACTCTTGATGATATGTTCGATCTGATAGACCGTGCGATAGTCGACGATCCGCCGTTTTCGGTTCGTGAGGGCGGTTTGATAAAAGAGGGATTCAGCGGCGAGATAGATACACTCAAAAATGATATGTCGGATTCTACGGGGATCCTTGCGCGCCTTGAAGCCGAGCAAAGGGAAAAGACGGGCATACCCAAGCTAAAAGTGGGATATAATCGAGTTTTCGGCTACTATTTGGAGGTTTCCAATTCATACAAAAAGCTTGTGCCCGAAAACTACGTCAGAAAACAGACCTTGGCAAACTGTGAAAGATACATAACACCCGAGCTGAAAGAGATCGAGGGCAGAATACTTGGCGCAAAGGACAGATCTACTGCGCTTGAATACCAACTTTTTGTCGAGGTTCGAAACGCAGTCGCACAGAACCTGGAAAGAATAGAAAACACTGCCAAGGCTGTCGCAAAGCTTGATGTTCTGACATCTTTTGCAGTGACGGCGGTCGATATGAGATATTGCCGTCCTGATGTTAATGCCAACGGCGATATTATTATCAAAGACGGAAGACATCCCGTGGTTGAAAAGCTTTTGAATGACGCTCCTTTTGTTCCGAATGACGTAAAGCTTGACGGAAAGGACAACAGAGTTGCTATTATTACAGGCCCTAATATGGCGGGAAAATCAACATATATGAGGCAAACGGCGCTGATAGTGTTAATGGCGCAGATAGGCTCGTTTGTTCCTGCAAGCAGCGCCGAGATCTCGATAACAGACGCAATTTACACGAGAGTCGGCGCAAGCGACGATCTTGCAAGCGGGCAGTCTACGTTTATGGTTGAGAT
>CACYDY010000369.1 GCA_902773245.1 uncultured Ruminococcus sp. | reverse complement strand
TCGCAATGCCCTCGATCTTTGTCTTTTGGCGTATCTTGTCCATGATATCCTGTATAAGCCCCATCGGGCAGAGAAATCCGCATATCGCGCGACCGAGAATGAGCGTAAAACCTACAGTGCTTGCCATAAATATCAGAATGCTTTTGATCGGCAGCTCGAACAGCTCATTGAGATGTGAGAGATAATAGCAGCTCGATTCCGTCATCTGCTCCGTGTTCCAAGGGCAGGACAGTATCGGAATGCTGATACTTGACATGTGAAGCCCGAATATCAGCCCTCCCCATATCATCATGAATGAAAATACGATCATAACAAGCCATCTAACTATCATAAAGGCTACGGGCGGGTGTGCACCCGCAGGCGATTTCCGCCATGCTTTGCTTTTATCGGAACTCATCACCGCATTCGATGTTCTGCTTGTGCGAACGTCCGCGAAGCGTGAGTAACGCTTATCTGTTTTTATCATCAGATCTCTGAGCCAAACGCACAGAACTATCCCCACCGCAGACAGGGCGATAATGATAAGCAGCGGCACAAGCGTTTTGAGATATTCAATCGACGTCAGCTTTTCAAGGCTTGTTGTAAAATTGTTCGTATCAAACACGTAAAACGGGAACATATACGCGAAATACGCAAATGCTGTGAGCGTGATGCACACTGTTGATGTGATGATTATTCTTTTTCGTGTCCTCATGACGCAGCCCTCTCTTCCTTTGATTCAAACTGTACTCATCGATCTATCTTGTATCTGTTCTGAACAAGCATTTCCGAGAACGCTTCCATACGGATACGCAGCTGTTCAATGTCCTGATACTGATAATCTGTTTCAAGCCGAAAAACAGGGATATTGTTCCGGGAGAGCAGTGATTCAAAGCGTTCAAGCTCGAAATCGTATTCTATCTGACCTTTCAGAACGTGATAAACAACGCCCTCGATATCGCCCCTCCGGATAATCCACGATACATAATCGTACAGTATATCGTTTTTCACAAAAGCCGATGACGCGTCATATTTGTACCACCTCGCCGCGATATTGCAAATAACCGTGTCGCAGCTTCCGCGCATATCCTTCCGATCATACACGATATGCGATTTAAGAGCCGCCGCGTCTGCCGTATCGAGAATATCAAGCCCTATATCCTGCACAAGAAACGGCACCTTGTAATTAGGAAATATCACCGGCGAACCAAGGAGCAGGCATGCGCCTGCGGGCAATACGCACCCGTCCTTTGTTTGTGTACTGATCTTCGCGCCTGCGCCCGACATCATGTTATTCTTGGTATCGGTCTGCAGGCATGCGCCTGCGGGCAAATTCCGTCCGGCTGTATAATTCACAATAGTTTTCGCCGCATTCGACATTCCGGGCGGCAGGCAAGTTTCGTCCGACTTGCTCGTGAACCAAGCCGCCTCGTTCGTCAGCACTTCGAGGTGCAGCGTCCAATCGTCTATTGAACCCGTAAAGTAATAGCTGTTTTGAACAAGCAGTCTCGCACCGCTCGTGATAATATCCATTCTTCCCCGCGTAACTTCAAGGAAATTCAGAAGTGCGCGCCGCGCTCTTGACACACGCGTAACCGCATCTTTTATAGACCGTTTTGTTATACGCGTACCCGTATGCTTTGCTATCATATCTGTCATTGAGAGCATCTGCATTTGGAAATTCTTCTGCGCGTGAATATTTGTCCTGTCGGGCGGGATATCGACAACAAAGACCTTTCGCCCTTCCTCTTTAAGCTCGAATGCTATTTTTCTCATGCTGTCGCTTGTCAGCGGAACGATAAATAACGAATCTGAAAAATCCGCGCCGCCCGGCTGATGGATATATCCCAAAACGGAACGGCTGACAGGGTCTGTATCTCTGGGAACAAGCTCGTCAGACCACGAGACCGAACCGAGACTGCCGCCGATAATAAAATAAGGCTCCGCTCCCGCCGCCATGACAAGCTCCTCGGGAACAGACGTGCCGAGTATCACGACCTTTGGCGCGGTGTTTTTCCTCTGCTCCTCGCTGCACCATTGATACATAGTATCGAGAAAGTATTTCAGTTCCTTCAAGCCGCTGTTATCCTGCCATAAACGATTAAGAGTATCGTAGTATTCTTTTCTGTATGCATTGCTTTGGTTTTCTTTCATTTCACTCACCTCTTTGATTTGTTGATAATATCATATAACAAGTTTTCGGAATCAAGAGGGAATGAATTAGGAATCCCTGTGGAATTATTATTAACGCAGAAAATAACAGCTCCCGAACCATCTCATACAAACGTTGCCGCAGGCAACAGCACTGCACAAATAACAACACCCGTATTTGTACAGGTATACAAAAATCACTTTCACCCAGTGACTATGACGCTGCGTAATAGTTTATAATTCAAACAGAGGTGAGAACAATGATGACCGTACACGAGGTAAGCAAGCTTGCGGGAGTTAGCATACGCACCCTGCATTATTACGACAAGATCGAACTGCTGCGCCCTAGCAGTTATTCGGACTCGGGATACAGACTGTATAACAATGAGGATCTGGAACGCCTTCAACATATCTTATTGTTCCGGGAACTGGGGTTTTCGCTGAAGGATATCAAGGTGATTATAAACAGTCCTGATTTTGACAGAGGCAAGGCGTTGGAACGGCAAATAGAATTGCTCAGGCTGAAAAAGGAACATATTGAAAACCTGATAAATTTTGCGATCGGATTAAAAATGATAGGAGTAAAACACATGGATTTCAAGGCTTTTGACAGAAGCAAATTAGACGAATACGCCAAACAAGCAAGGGAACTCTACGGCAATTCGCCGGAGTACAAGGAGCTTGAAGAAAAGCAGAAGACCAGGACTGATGATGAAGAAAGACTGATTGCCGACAGGCTTATGCTGATCTTCAAAGAAGCCGGAGAGATCAGGAATACCGATCCGGCGTCTCCGAAGGCACAGGAGATCGTAAAAAGGCTGCAGAGCTTTATCACAGAGAACGCTTATACTTGCACAAATAAGATCTTACGCGGTCTGGGAAAGATGTATTCCGGGGGCGGCGAATTCACAAAGAATATTGATGAATATGGCGGAGAGGGAACGGCTGATTTTGTAGACAGAGCAATTCAAATCTACTGTGATGAGAAAATTAAAAAGCTCTGATCGCATATTCACCCCTCGGGGAAGTGTATCAGTCGGACAGAACCGGCTTTATCAATATAGAATCGCCTATGTCTTTATCCTTTTCGGGATCATCGGATTTCGGAGTTACGATTTCCGGATGCTTTTCTCTGAAATCGTCATAAAAGAACGAGATGCGTCGGTAACGATTCCTGCTTTGAAGGAACAGCAATAATGACCGATGCCGAGCCATGGGTGCTTTTTCGGCTACGTCCGGTTATATTCAAGAAGCCTATCAGACATCAGAAGTGTCAATGTGCCATCGCTCTTCTAAAATTTCCCACATTCCGGCACTCAATAAACATCGATAAAATCTAAGGAACCACTGATTAAATCACGCCCTACGGGCTTGCCACTTGTCTTGCTTGCATCTTTTCGTCAAATTTCCTTCAAAATCCTTGAAATACGTCAGTATTCCTGCGGATTTTTCAACCAATTTGCCTGA
>CACYDY010000368.1 GCA_902773245.1 uncultured Ruminococcus sp. | reverse complement strand
GCCGCCTAGCAAAAGTAACTCGCCTCCCCGGAGATAGAGCAATGTCATCAACTTAAGGTTAGACAGAGAGCATCACAAAGTTTTTCGGCAAGCCTTTTTCAAAAAGGCTTGCCGCCGGAGGCATACCGAAAGCTTAAGTTGATGACATTGGGAGATAGAGGGGAGGAAAGACAAAATGAGACAATAAAGTACAAGTATAGCGATGGAAGTTTGGTTATCACAATCATATAAATCAAATACAATTGTACAAAATGACGAATAATTCAAAATTTGCTCATTTATAAGTGATATACTTAAATTACAACTATTTGCTGAATTATTCCTTGAAGAATCAGTGAGGAAAAACCTATGAAAAAATATTTATCTATGATTATATCGACACTAATTATTTGCTCGGCAGCGGCTTGTTCATCAAACAGCACTCCATCTTCCATCAGCGAGGAACCTTTTTCAGATGATACATCGTCCGTTACCGGTATTTCTCATGATGACAATAGAGAAGAGTTTCAAAAGATCGATACGTCAGATTTACCTTCAAAACTTGATCTGAGAAATTATAATGGAAAGAATTATGTGACTCCGGTAAAAGCACAGCATTATGGCGATTGCTGGACATTTGCACTTGCAGGCTCTGCCGAAACCGCATATTTATGCGCCAATAATTTTGGAGTACAGGCAGGTGAGAAAAACGAACAGGTCAATTTTTCCGAGAAATATATTGCCTGGTATATGTTCCATGGGATGACGGAAGAAGATGTTGTATCGGGAAAGGTTCGCTCTTCTCAGGTCGGAGAGGGCTTTGATCTGAGTCAGAAAGAGAGCGAAAACGAGCTTGCTGTGTACACTATTGGGGGACCGTTTGTACAGAGCGCAAATCTTTATGGATCGGGCTTCGGACCGGTCGATGAAAGCGTGAGCATAAATGGGGAATATCCTTATGCTTATAATGAAGAATCGTCATTGGGGTGGAAGCTTCCGCTCAATGCAGAATATCGAAATGCACCCGTTGTTCCGGTATTCAGACAGAGCAATCTTCTTCCATGTCCTGCAGAGATTGATTCAAACGGAAACTACCGGTTTAACGAGGACGGAGTTCGCGCGATTAAAGAGGAGCTTTGTCAGGGGCACGGAGTTATTGTAGCTATGAATGCTGATCAATCGGCATATAGTGCAAAAAAACGTACATCATATTACAGCGGTAACGAAAAACCGAATCATGGCGTTACCGTAGTGGGTTATGATGATGATTTTCCGAAAGAGAATTTTACGAAAAAGAACGTCGACGCACAGGAAACAGATAAAACCACGCCTCCGGAAAACGGTGCGTTTATCATAAAAAACAGCGGTGGATTAACTACTTTCGACGGCGATATTGATGATGGCTATTTTTATCTTTCTTATTATGATCACAGCATTACATCACCGATCAGCTTTGAGTTTGATAACAACGGCGAGTCAAATCATACATCATTCAATTATGATCAATATGATCTGATGATGACTCAGTGGTATGGAAGCACAGAATACAGCTCAGATACAAAAACAGCAAACGTGTTTGACGCCGAAAATGACGAAAAGCTATTTCAGATCGAGTACAGAACGGATTCGCCGGAAACCAAGGTGAGTTACGAGATATACAAAGTGACTGATGATAATAACCCTTCGTCAGGCACACTGCTTGAAAAAGGCGTCAATTCTCATCAATATGCCGGTTCTCACAAGGTTGATCTTAAAAACGAATATGCTCTTAAAAAAGGAGAAAAATACTCTGTCGTTTTGACAATGAAGCGTATTTCCGTCAAAGACGGCAGTATGGTTTTTACAGAGGTTTTCCCGTTCTCTGCAAGCTTTGAAAAAGGCTTGACGGTGAAGGGTGTTATCAACAAGGGCGAAAGCTTTCTTTTCACCGATGGAAAGTGGAATGATATGACAGAAACAAAAGACAGCTTGCTTGAGAGAGCGTACACTCAATGTGCAGATGATCTTGCAGCAAATAAAGGACTTCCCGAAATTACGCTTGACAAAAGTACTGTTACTGTAGATAACTATCCGATCAAGGCAATCTTGGCTGCCGATTAAATATAATTAGTGTCTGTTCCACAATCACTACACTCAATGCAAAGACAGATCCGCATCACAAACATGAAAGACAGATAAAAACAAAAGCTCCCTTGCAATGCTGTTGAGATTCATTGCGAGAATTGAGACCATTGACAAAGCAGCGATTTGCCAGACCGAAACCTTTCTCGACTTCAATATGATCCGTGTTATCCTGATGTGTGGTTTTGTGTTCTTCCGGTGGAGGATTATTCTTTGGATGCCCCAAAGGTGTAACCGAAATTCTGATATTCTTGCTTTTACAGAAAGCAATGTTCTTTAAGATTGCGGTAGATTTGATCGACAAGCACTCTCTCCTGATAATGCCTTGTTCTTTTGCGATAATTCTCAATTGCTGTGGTCAGCACATCGGATTCGTTGTAAGCGTCGAATGACAGATTTTCCAGACGAGCAATAATTTTATACCCCCAACGCTACAAAATGGATATTGGTTTTTG
>CACYDY010000367.1 GCA_902773245.1 uncultured Ruminococcus sp. | reverse complement strand
TCAACACCTGGCTCATTTCTCAAGTTCTCTAACATGTTCTCTGTCTTAATCCATTTCATTTCCATAACAAATTACATCTTTTGGTTAAACATAATAATCTCTCGACAAATGACGTAATTATTTCATTCTCACGGAAATAAATTAGATCTATTTAGATCAAATTAATTTCCGTTAGATCACCAAAGATGAGAATGTTTCATCGAAGGATAAAATCAAAAACTTTATTCTACATACTATTAATTTGGAACTAGGTAGGATTATTCTTATATTTGCAGCATAATTATCAACAGAGAATACACAAACAATGACGTTTTTGAATTTCTCATTGAGAAATGTCCTTGCAATTCAAAACTCTTGGAATGACAACATGGTACGAAGATTATAATAAAACATATAGTTATGGCTAAAAAACAGACAAAAACAAAAAAATGCCCACCATACACATTCTTCTTTGCTCCGACTTTAAAAGCCATGGATGAACTTGGTGGTTCAGGCACCAACGTAGAGATTTATAATAGGGTTTTAACTATCACACCTCTATCTAATGAAATCATTAATGAAATGCATAATTTCACGATGACAGAGGTCGAGTATAGGTTGGCTTGGGCGAGAACATATCTGAAAAATTTTGGTGCTATTGAGAGCAGTAAACAAAAAGTATGGTCCTTAACGGCAAAAGGCAAGAAAATGCTGAAAGACAATGATATTGACATAAAAGAAATACAACGTTTCACTATTAAAAAGCGAGGTAAATCAAAAGCTACATCCGAGGAAGAGATAAATGTAACGGATTCTGTCAACTGGAGAGAGCAAATCACCGACATCCTTCAGCATCTTGACCCATATGCGTTTGAAAGGTTGGCGCAACGACTTCTTCGAGAATGTGGCTTTTCGGATGTACAGGTAACAAAGCGTTCAGGCGATGGTGGCATAGACGGCACAGGGAAACTCCGCATACAAGGTATATTCAGTTTCAATGTGGCCTTCCAGTGCAAAAGGTATAAAGGCCCGGTTGGTCCTGGCGCTATTCGTGATTTCAGGGGGTCATTGGGCACGAACATCGAAAAGGGTGTTCTAATCACCACTGGAACATTCACAAAGACAGCAAAAGATGAAGCCTCAAGCGAAGGAAAAAGACTTATTGATTTAATGGATGGAGAAGAATTGATTAACAAATTAGCAGAGTATGGGATAGGACTTAACGAAGTGAAATCTTATGAAATTGACGAGGATTTCTTCAATTCTTTAGTCGAAGAATAGCAATAATGAAATATGCTATACTATCTCATTCGAATTGCAAGAATTGGCAGCAAAGCTGAAATTCATCCCAGAAGTAGAGACAATGAGCCTCGTCTTGTTTTTGAATTGGAGTATTTGGAGAGTTTGCCTGATTTTGTTCCTGTCAATCTTAACGTGCGATATACCTATAGGGATACGCTATTAGGCAGCATTTTCAAGTAAATTGAAGCGACAATTGAATAATAAAGCGAAGGACAAACTCCAGTCCTTCGCTTTATTAATAATACATCGTGGGCGGATGCCATCAGATCCATCAGACTATTCAGTTGTTTTTTTAAGGGAGGTTTGCTTTTTGACATGGTGCGGTGGGTGTGGTTGTTTTACCTTTGCAGCAGAGGAAGGCGATTTTGCTTTTAACGATTCGTTAACATTCCCGCCCCACCTACCGCAATATAACAACAATGGAAATGAATGTTGAAAATCAATGGGTTAAAGAAAACTGGGCAAAAATGGCTCATTGCTTTTTGACGTTTTGGCGCCCTCCCTATCATTTCGGATGCCAACAGATTATTCAGTTGTTTGAAAAAGTGTGTGCGGATGCCGAAAAGTGCAGTTGTTGGTATTGCTTGGGTGGTTGCTTGATGAAAAGTGTAAGGCTTTTGTGTGCGGGAGGTGTGAAACTGTCGATTCGGTGCATGGTTTCGCTTAAAATGATGAATATTTTTTATTTTTTTAAAAAAAAGTGCTTGTTTTGTAAAATATTGTTTATTTTTGCCGTTACTAATGATGTGAAGGTCGTTGAAAACTTTACATGATTGGATAACTATTATGATGAAAACCAGTAAGAAGAGCGCACTTGCTGTTAAACTTTATTGAGAT
>CACYDY010000366.1 GCA_902773245.1 uncultured Ruminococcus sp. | reverse complement strand
ATTTAATTTTAGCACTTTTTTCAACCATATTCAACAGTTTTATGAAAATATTATTAAAAAATTTCAAACAAATGATAATAAGAGATTAAAACACAATTCAAAACTCGAACATTTACTATATTTACAAATATATGATACAGCATTTTAAATATTCTGTCCGAAAGATTGTTCATTAATATTTTATCATTTTCCGCTATAATATTCAACTATTATTTTAAAAATAATTTAAAAAAATAAAACCGTTCACGAAAGAACGATTTTATTATCAAGATGATATTTTTTCGGATCAATCCTTTTTTTCAAGACTGACCGTTTTATTAGGCTGTTTTTCCGTCGGGAAAATAGCTGTCGGGATCGCTGAATAAACCGGAGCCGCAGACTCCTTTTGGAGCATCGCTGGTTGATTTTGTTGGGGTTCAAAGCTCTGAGTCATGCTGTCATTTGACGCTAACGGAGTTGAATATGCGCCGTCCTGACTCACGCTTCCCAGGCCTTCGACACCACCCGAAACGCCGATAACATTAACAGCCGCCTGCGCGCCGCATTTTGAACAAAAAGACGAACCATCGGGAATGTCTGCGCCGCACACGCTGCACTTTCTTGAATAATCCGAAAGCGGGGCGGCAGGGATCTGACTTCCGCAAGCACTGCAGAACAACGCATTCATCGCAACGTCACGGCCGCAATTCGGACAAGCTCTCATGCCCTTTGCTCTGCGGACATCTTCCTTATAAACGTCTATTCTGTGGTATGCGTCTTTGATATTGTTGATAATATTTATGTACGGGTCATTGGGATTATCCTTGTTTGCTTCAAAATACTCTTTACCAAGCTGAAACATAAATGCATTTATCTGTCTTTCTTCGTCTGAAATCCTCGCATTTATTCTTGCTCCCTCGGCAAAAGCCTTTGTTTGGTTTGCGGCTTCCTGACCAACCATAGTGAGCTTTCGGCTCAAATCATCTAAAAAAGCCATTATGTTCAACCTCTTTTCAATTTTTATTCCTTTTCAAGCCTTGACGGGATCTCTTTTGATATTTTTATCAGATCTTCGTCAAGAACGAGATTATATAAAAACGGATCAACCACTATTTTTGCGCAGTCCTCGATATCACCGAGCATTTTGACGCACTCCATGTATGGGAGATTAACGAGATTTGAATTTTTCAGCAGTCCCGCTTTTGCGTTGATCTCACGAGAAAAAACAGGAAGATAAGTATTTCCGTCTTTCGCCTTCATCAGCTGAGGTTTGACAACAACATTGCTGACGGCAGGATAAATAACTGAGTTTGGAGCTTCGCTTTTTACATTTCCGACCGCAACCTGCGCAGGCATAAAAACGTTGCTGTCACGAAGGCAGGACAGTACGGTTATCATATTTTCCTTGGAGCGATTTTTCAGGAAACGAATTATAAGCGCACAGAGAACATCTCCGTTTTTCAGTGTTTCGGCGGTTATCTTTACGCTTTTGTCATCGAAATCATAATCATATTTTTTACTAAAATTGCTTTTCATGATTTACTCCTAATATAATGATTCTATACTACACATTATAGCTAAATTTTCTCTGTTTGTCAAATAAAAACTATCAAATATTTGATAATTTTCAAGAAAAAATGGGATACGCCAAATGTATCCCACTTTATCATAACATTAAATTAAAACACTCAAAAATCAATGTCAAATATGCATCAGATTGAAAACTTCTTCTATGTCTTCGGCGCTTATCACAACAGGCTTTGACTGCTGCTCCTTCAGATAAACCGTATAATCGTCCGATTTAGCTTTTTTTACAAATTCATCAACGACTTTTTTCTGCTCTTTTCCGTCAGTCATTGTATAAGTACCGTCTTCCTCAAAAATCAAAGTTCCCGCCGCGCCGTTTTCTGCCAAAAACATTGATTCAATAAGCTTTTCATTCTTTGCAATTGATATCTGATACTTGGATTTAAGCATAACATAGGTCAAATTTGTAAACTCATAGCTTTCCATAATACCCATTTGCTCAAATCTTGCTTTGCTGGATTTAACCACCTTATCAAACATGAAGCTTGGTTTCCATTTAAAAACATTTTCAACGCCCTGCGGAAGAATTGTTGCAAGACCCAAAAACGGAACTGTTCCGTTATTCATCATAACTGCAATGCCGATAATTTCTTCTGCTGTAAACTTAATCTCCAAAAAACTCACCTCTTCGACAAAAATCACAATCCAAATTCAAAATACGATTCCATTGTGAAAAGCATACGTTTTCTTTCACAATTAAAACAGCTTTTCAATCTGTATTTTACCACATAATCATATTAAATTCCACACATTTTTAAGAATTTAACCATTTTTGTCAAATTCACACCAATATAGATTTATTCCAATCACACATTTCTGTCAATTATCATAATATTTCCAAATCGAAAACACACTCTGATTATATGATATCTTTTGATATATTATTACGCAGATCCGGTATGCGGAAAACTGTCATTCCTCCATAAAATCGTCGGTGAAATATGTTCTTATCATCGAAATAAAATCATCCGACAATTCAATTGAGCAGATATTATCGGCGGTATAATTCTCCGCTTTTTTAATGTCCCAATCATCGTACAAGCCGTATTCCTTTACCAAAACAACATCGTTGTATATCAAATAAAGCTTAACTTGATCGGTATAATTTTCACCGTCTTTTTCTCTCACCGTAAAGCAGGAAATATAATCCTCGTTCCCCGGGGACTTCTCGGTAAGGATCTCCATAGATGCAAGCTCTTCCAAAAACTCCTCCGCCTGCGAATTATCATCGATCACCGAAACGAAGTTATCACTGCCGTAGTAGATGATTTCAGCGGTAACTCCTGCGTCAGCTTCTTTTGATGACTGTCCGTCAGCTTCTTCCGAAAAAGCATCGGCATTGTCTTCAAAGCTTTCGTCCGGCATTGCATCGTCAGCCGCAGCTGCGGCGGCGTCATTACCTGCGGATTTTTGTATGTAATAATTTTGTTCGTTTGCAATACTGCTGTCCGAATTTAAGCTGCCTTTGACGTTTCCAAAGCCAAAGATCCCGATCGTTGTCACAACCAACACTGCAGCCGCAGCCGTTGCCGTGATCCTTCCCATTTTTATGACATGATGTTCGTGATTCGATATCACAGAAGCTTTTTCATAAACAAGTTCTTCAAACTCAAACTTATTCCGCATAAACAAACCCCTCCTCTTCCAGGATTTTTTTCAGCGCAGCTTTTCCCCGTGCAACATAATTGTCGATCTGTTTTGAGGTCTTGTTCATAACGGCAGCGGCTTCTTTGTATGTCATTTCTTCAAAATAGACCAAATGCAGCGCCGTTGCGTACTGCTCCTTGATTTTGGGCAGGGCATTCCGCAAAAGCCGCGCCTGTTCGTCCTTTAGAATATCATTTTCAAATTCTATGTACTCACTGCTCTTTTCGATCTTAACGGCTGAATCATACAATGTTAAACGTGAGCATTTTTTGATATGATCCGCCGCTTTGTTGCGGGCTATGGAAAACAGATAGGTTTTCAAAGATGAATTAAACTTAAATCCCTTGGGGTGAACAATAAGCTCCGCAAAGCATTCTGCCGCTATCTCTTCGGCGGTATCTTCGTTTCTTACGTAACCGTTTATAAAAAATATAAGGCACTCGCGGTACATATCGATAATTGCCGAAAAGGCAGCCTTATCGCCGTTCAAAAAGCTCTTATAGTATTCCTCGGCATTCATACAGCCACACTCCTTGTCCTGCGCGGAAAGTCTTTTTATCAATCGTCACCCGAAACATACTCCTCAAGACATTGACCGCTGTCGTGCATTTCCCGGGCGGCGTCTGCTCCGACATACCTGTAGTGCCACGGCTCGTAATCTATCCCTGTGATATCTTCTTTCCCCTGCGGATACCTCAGCACAAAGCCGTATTGATAAGCATTTTCGGCAAGCCACTCATAAACGGCATCATTCGGAGTGCTTATTCCGTCGCCGTTAATATCAAGCGCAAGTCCGAGCTGATGTTCGCTTGTTCCCGGCTGCGCCACCCATTTTTTCGCTTCCTCTTCGGCTTGCTCATAGCTCATGCCAGACTGAACATATCCCGAAATATAGCTTTGCATGATCTCTTCCTGATCTTCCCATGTTCTGTAAGCTTCTCCGACTGTCGGATTTATTCCGCTTTCTCTTGCGGCGCTGAACATTTCAGTGAGAGGTTCGACTATTCTGCTGTCTACTTGTTTTCCGTTGTCAAGCTCGGTCAGCGTAAATTCGTAAAAGTCGGGAATGGGATTGTATTTGTTAACAACGATCTCGTTCCATATTCCTCGGTACGGTATAACTTTATCGCCGTCAATGTCTGTATCGGCGTTTTGAGTATCGCTTTCAGTATTGACAACGCTGCTTTGCTCACCGGAGATATCGCTGTCTGTGCTCTCGGAATCGGTGCGCGAATGCGGTTTGTCGGTATCGGGATTATCTTTGTCGGTATGTTTTTTGTCGGAAGATGTTTCAAGAGAATTTGAGTCTGTATCGTTTTTCGGCATCGGCACCGGTTTTGATTCCGGGTCGGAAGATACTGTCGTTATATTTGTATCGGGCCTTTCGGCTATGCTGTCCGAATTTT
>CACYDY010000365.1 GCA_902773245.1 uncultured Ruminococcus sp. | reverse complement strand
TATCGGGGCTGTCGCCCCGAACCCTGCATACATTCACTCTACTCTTAAGTTGTTGATAGTGTTTTTAATTAATAAATTCAAAATAATCTCAAAATATAAATTTTTGGATCAAAGGAGGTCATGGGTCTATGACTATAGGTGCGTTTTGTTTATTCTTTTTGCTCGATGAGCAGGAAAAGCTTCGTGAAGTCGCAAGAAAAACCGACATGGTAACGTTTATACTTCTTGGTTTGGTTGTAATTGTGATAGTAATATTAACGATTTATCTCATTTGGTTTCAGCAAAAGTACAAGCGTCCCAAAAGATCGCAGGATCGCTACAATAATTACCAAAATGCAGAGGCTACTATCACCGACATAGAAAAGGTGTCTTATTTCGTCAAGCCGTATGTTCCTGTTTACAAAAATAAGGAAGTTTTTGAAAGAGAGTTTTATGCCGAAGAATACGGCGGTTCAAATTCAAGATATGTGAAAAAAACTATTAAAGACGACCGCTACAGCACTTTTAATCGTGATTACAAGCTTTCACCTGACGAACCGCCAAAGGATATCGAAAAATTCAGATATAACGTCAGATATGAGTTCAGCGTTGGAAGTCCCGGTAATGTTTTTTACGGGAAATGTTTTGTGTATGAGGAAAGCGAAGATATCAAAGTCGGAAAAACTATCGGCATAAAATATGACCCATCCAATCCCATGGTGAACTTTACATCGTACAGCTCACCCGTCGGAGCAGATTGAGTATTAATTCTAAATTCGAACAATAATCTCAAAATCAGAATATAAAACTTTAATATACCGCAATATCTATGTTGAAATACAGAGGATTTTGCGGTATAATTATATATATCTGCGATTTTTGCAGAATAAAAAAACAATGGAGAATGACACGAAAAAGATGTCATAATAATAGTTTTCAACTACGAAATTTTACAGAGAGAAGTGATAACATGAGCAAAAAGCATTACGGAGTGATAGGTCACCCGATCGGTCACACATTATCACCGTTCATTCATACAAGGCTGCTTGCGCTGTCGGGTATCGAAGGAGAATACGGAGTTTATGACATAGCCCCCGAGGAGCTTGACGAGCAGTTCGACAAAACCCTCTCAAAGCTTGACGGATTTAACGCAACGATACCGCACAAGCAGGCGGTAATGCGCCTTTTGACGGAAAAAGACGAAACAGCCGAGCTTTACGGTTCGGTCAACACGGTAGCGTT
This sequence comes from uncultured Ruminococcus sp., assembly GCA_902773245.1. Taxonomy (GTDB): domain Bacteria; phylum Bacillota; class Clostridia; order Oscillospirales; family Acutalibacteraceae; genus RUG592. The sequence continues at coordinate 10,842 of CACYDY010000365.1, read as the reverse complement.
CAATAGACACTCCGACGGAACATACACATCAAAGGGTTACACTACCGACGGAATAGGCTTTGAAACTGCGCTGAAAAATGCGGGAATAGACTTCGGCGAAAAAGTAACAATAATCGGCTGCGGAGGAGTAGGAAGAGTATTCGCCAACACCTGTGTAAAAAACGGCTGCCGGCTGAATATTCTCGAATGCAAAGCTGCGCTCGAAAACGCCAAGACTTTTGCAAAAACGCTGAATGAGCGTTACGGCAGCGGTACGGCAGAGGTTTTTGAAACGTCGGAATTTAATGCGGAAAGCGATCTTCTCGTGAATGCAACACCGATCGGAATGTTTCCCAAAACAGATGCCTGCGCCGTGTCCGACGAGGTGATATCAAAATCAAAGGCTGTATTTGACGCTGTCTACAATCCGACGGACACGCTTCTTGTAAAAAAAGCAAGAGCAATGGGTATCAGCGCAATTTCGGGCATGACAATGCTCGTTTATCAGGCAGCCGCCGCTCAGACGATATGGAACGGTTCAAGCTTTGATCCGAAAGATATAGAACAGCTTGCGCAGGATTGCTTTAAGGAGCTTAATAAATGAGAAAAAATATAGTATTGTGCGGATTTATGGGAAGCGGAAAAAGCACAATAGGCAGACTGCTTTCCGAAAAAATGGGTATGCGGTTTATAGATACTGATACATATATTGAGCAAAAAGAGGGAATGACAATCTCGGAGATCTTTGCGCAAAAGGGAGAGGAGTATTTCAGGGAGCTTGAGTTGAAGGTTTGTAAAGAGCTTTCGGGGCTCAGGGCTACCGTTATCTCCACAGGAGGGGGAACTCTTCTGAAAGATGCGAACGTTAAAGAGCTGAAGAAAAGCGGAATGGTGTTTCTTTTGAACGTATCTTCGAACACGGTGCTGCAGCGTTTGAAAAACGACACAAGCCGTCCTCTTCTTCAAAGAGATGACAAAGAAAAAGCAGTGAAAATGATGCTTTCCCAAAGGATACCGCTTTACAACAGGGCGGCGGATTATGTAATAGACGCCGAGGAATCGCCCAGAAAGGTATGCATTCAGGTCATGAATCTTTACAATTCAAGGCAATGACAGAAGAATGTTATTAATACTATCAGATCTATTAAGGAGAATATGAAAATATAATGACTTTGTATTTCGTGCCGGCATTAATGACGTTAATGCTTTTTGCGCCGCTTTTCATAGGAATATATTACAAAAAGAAAAATATGTTAACGGACAAACTTGTTTGTTATCTTATTCTGCTCAGCGGCGTTTTATTGAGAATAATCTATATTTCCTACACCGATGTCGGAACAAGACAGCATGATGTTCACGATTTTTTTGAGCATAATTCGGGACACGGAGAATACATTACCTATCTGTTTGAAAATCACGCTCTGCCCAATTTTGATCCGAGGGATAAATTTCAGTTTTATCACCCGCCGCTGCACCATATAATATGCGCTTTATGGCTTACGGCGGCTAAACTTCTCGGTTTTTCTCCCGAAACAAGCGGAGTAGGGTCACTGCAGTATTTAACGGTTATATACTCGTCGCTGTTTGCGTTGTTTTCGTTCAAAACGCTTGAGCTGTTTGACTTAAAGCCGAGAACCTTGCAGCTTTGCACAGCGATAGTAACATTCCACCCGACTTTGATAATAATGTCGGGCAGCCTGAATAATGATATGCTGTCATCTTTGTTCGGAATGCTGTCATTGTACTTCACATCAAAGTGGGCAAGAGAAAGAAAATGGTCAAGCATTATCCTGACGGCTTTTTCGATCGGACTGGGAATGTTTACAAAGCTTTCGGTTGGATTGCTTGCGCCCGGTGTGGCGGCGGTGTTCTTGTATATATTAATAAAGTTCAGAAAGGAATATAAAAAGCTTATACCGCAGTTTTTTGTATTCGGTCTGATATGTGTGCCGATAGGTATGTTCTGGTCGATAAGAAACTTGATAAAATTTGATGTTCCGATAAATTATGTGCCGCTGCTTTCGAAGGATTCAGGGCAGTATATCGACAAGCCGCCCATGGAAAGACTTCTCAACTGGAAACCGTTTCAGTTTATGTCGCCTTTCACACAGTGGGAATGGAGCGGCGCTTCGTACAATGAGTTCAACCCTGTTATAGCGTTGTGGAAAAACGCTATGTTTGACGAACAAACGTTTTTCAAAAAGAGTATAACATTGCAGTCTTTTTGCACGGCTTTGTTTGTCTGCGGAATAATACTTTCGCTTTTGTCAGTCGCAGGATTTGTTTTAATGTGGATAAAAAACAAAAATGTAAAATTACACGACAAGATCCTGCTCACAGGAGTGGCTTTAGTGGTTTTTGGTAATTATATAAATTTCTGCATACATTTTCCTCATGTCTGCACCGAGAATATGAGATATTGTGTGCCGTTGATTTTTGTGGGCGCGGCAGTTATCGGAATGATGCTGGATTCCGGCGCAGACAGCCGAAGCGTAATTTACAAAAAGATCAACGACTATGCGAAAAAAGTAATGACTGTATTTTGCGGTCTGTCTGTTTTTGTGTATGTAATGATGATGTTTTATTACCATGCGGTGGAGAAATAATAAATCACTGTCCGCAGCTTAAGAGGTATACAGGGATCGGGGCGTAAGCCCCGATATGTGGCGGGCTTCGCCCGCCACACTTTAGCCCCCTTTCCCTTGAGGGAAAGGGGGTATGGGTGACGTCAATAAATGTTAAATATAACCAAAGCTTTGGATCGACAGAAACAAATCCTTAAGTTGTAGATAGTGATAATAAATATAAAAAATGTGTTTATGAGGTTGAAAATAAATGAATATAGTTATTGTAGGACTTGGCATAATTGGCGGTTCTCTTGCAAAAGCATTTTCCAAATATACAGATCACCATGTTATAGGTATCAACAGAACTCAGAAAACTCTCGAAACGGCTCTGCGTGACGGAGCGATCCACGAGATAGGCGATCAAGAAAGCTTGGGAAAAGCAGATGTTGTTTATATGTGTACATATCCCGAGCATATTGTATCCTATGTTTTCGAAAATGCAGCGCATTTCAAAAAGGGCTGTATAGTAACCGATGTCTGCGGAATAAAAACCGAGATATGCGGCAGACTCACGGAAATATGCGAAAAGACAGGGCTTCAATATGTCGGCTCTCACCCGATGGCAGGAAAGGAAAAATTTTCCTATGAAGCGTCCGACCCCGAGCTGTTCAAAAATGCCAGCTATATAATCGTTCCGTGCCAAGCAAAAGAAGAGTCGGTTGAAACAATAAAATCGCTTGCAATGGAGTTAGGCTTCGCAATGACAAGAATTACAACTCCTTCGGAGCATGACAGAATGATAGCGTTTACTTCACAGATACCCCATGTTCTCGCCTGCGCTTATGTAATGAGTCCCTGCTGCACGAATCACAAGGGGTTTTCTGCGGGAAGCTATCGTGACGTATCGAGAGTTGCAAATATCAACGAGGTTCTCTGGACGGATCTGTTTTTAAGCAACAGAGAGCCGCTGTCCGAGGAGCTGTCGGTTTTGATCAACAATATGACAACCATAAAAAACGCAATAGACGCCAATGACAGCGATACTCTTCAAAAGCTTTTGAAAACAAGCCGTCTTGTAAAAGAGCGTTTGGGTGAATAAATTTTAATAAAGGATAAGATAAATATGTCTGATGTTATGGTAAAACCCTCTCGGCTGTGCGGAAGAATTACGGTTCCCCCCTCAAAAAGCGACGTTCACAGAGCCATAATCTGCGCCGCATTGTCCAAAGCCGTAAGCACTGTTTCTCCCGTCGCATTTTCGGAGGATATTCTTGCAACGATAGATTGCATAAAAGCGCTCGGAGCGGAGGTTTCCGTGTGCGGGAACAAGGTTACGATCGATTCAACAAAGCTTTTTGAGGTCGATAAAGCTTTTCTGCCGTGCCGGGAGTCGGGTTCGACAGTTAGATTTTTTATACCCGTTGCCGCAGCCGGCGGTGTTAACGGAGTGTTCGACGGAAAGGGCAGACTCCCAAGCCGCCCCATGAACGTCTATACAGATTTGCTTCCGCTTCACGGTGTCGAATGCATAACCTGCGGCGGACTTCCGTTTGAAATAAAGGGAAAGCTCCGTCCCGGAGTGTATGATGTTCCCGGTGACGTAAGCTCTCAGTTTATTACGGGTCTGCTTTTTGCGCTGCCGCTGCTGGACGGTGACAGCGTGATACATCTCACTTCGCCTTTGCAGTCAAAGGGTTACATAGACATGACTGTTTCGGTTCAAAAACAGTTTGGAGTGATAATAGAAATTAAAGACGGCGACTACATTGTAAAAGGAAATCAAAAATATATCCCAACCGACTACGTAACCGAGGGGGATTGGTCGCAGGCGGCATTCTTCCTCGCCGCAGGTGCGTTAGGCGGCGAGGTTGAGGTCGAGGGAGTGAAAAAAGACTCCTGTCAGGGCGACAAGGAAATAGTTTCGCTGCTTGAAAAATTCGGCGCCGAGGTCGAACAAACCGATTACAGCGTAAAATGTCGTGCCAAAGAGCTTCGTGCAATAGAAATAGACGCTTCTCAGATTCCCGATCTTGTTCCCGTTCTCACTGTCTGCGCAGCCTTTGCAAACGGTACTTCGAGAATTTATAATGCTCAGAGAGTTCGCTTAAAGGAAAGCGATCGTCTTGCGGCAATTCGGGAATGCCTTAACAGCTGCGGAGCGGACGTGACCGAAACGGACGACGGACTGCTGATCAGCGGAAAACCGAGCATAGACGGAGGCAAAGCCCGCGGCTTCAACGATCACCGAATAGTCATGTCAATGGCTGTCGCTGCGCTCAAAAGCAAAAGCGGGATCGTAATTTCGGACAGAGAAAGTATTACAAAATCATATAACGAATTTTTTGAAGATTACAACTCGATCGGCGGATTGAGCGATTGACAGAGGTGTGTAACAAAATGGGTTCTGTTTTTGGAAACAAAGTAAAAATATCCGTTTTCGGAGAAAGCCACGGAACTGCAATAGGAGTAGTTATTGACGGCTTGCCGAGCGGCGAAAGAATAGACATGGAAGAGGTCTATCGCCAAATGGCGAGAAGAGCGCCGGGAAACGACAAAACCGCAACACCGAGAAAAGAAGCAGACAAACCCGAGATACTGTCGGGTTTGCTTGATTCGGTGACAACAGGCGCGCCGCTTGCGGCAGTTATTTATAACACCAACACTCGTTCGGGAGATTACGGAAATATAATGAATGCTCCCCGTCCGGGACATTCCGACTACACCGCTTATTTAAGATACGGCGGATTCAACGACGTCCGAGGCGGCGGTCACTTTTCCGGCAGACTCACGGCAAACATGGTTTTTGCCGGAGCGGTGATAAGACAAATTCTCAAAAGACGAGGAATTGAAATAGCGGCTCATATATATTCGATAGGAAACACCTATGACGAACCGTTTGAACCGACAGGGATATCTTCACAGCTGATAGAAAGACTCAACGGAGAAAAATTTGCGCTGGTTGACCCCTCAAAAGAAGAAGCGCTGAGAGCAGAGGTTGACGCAGTTCGTAAAAAAGGCGACAGCATAGGCGGAATAGTCGAGTGCATAGTACAGGGTATGCCGTCGGGAGTGGGAGAGCCGATGTTCGGTGGTGTTGAAAACGTTATTTCGTCGGCAGTATTCGGAGTTCCCGCAGTCAAGGGAATAGAGTTCGGTTCGGGATTTTCGGGTTCTCACTCAAAAGGCTCCGAGAACAATGACGAGTTTTATTATGACGAAAACGGAAACGTCAGAACAAGAACAAATAACCACGGCGGCGCTTTGGGCGGCATAACGAGCGGTATGCCGATACTGTTCAGAGCGGCAGTCAAACCTACGCCGTCGATATCGGTTGAACAAAATACAATAGATTTGCAGGAAAAGCATGGAGCAAAGCTGTCCGTTAAGGGCAGACACGACCCCTGCATAGTAACTCGCGCGGTGTCTGTAATTGAAGCGGCGGCGGCGATAGCGGTTATTAATATGCTTTGATGTGTGAGGTTTAAATAATGGATTTAAAAAATATAAGAGTAGAAATTGACAGTATAGACGAACAAATCGTTGAGCTGTTCAAAAGAAGAATGGACTGTTCAGTCAAGGTTGCCGAAAGCAAAATTGAATCGGGAACTCCCGTTCTCAATCCAAAAAGAGAAGAAGAAATTATGAACAAGGTCGAGGAGCTTGGCGGAGAATACGGAAAATATGCCCGTCTGCTTTATTCGAGCATAATGGAGCTTTCAAGAGATCTGCAGTATAAAATTATCAACGGTGACAGTGACTTGAAAAAAACTATCCAAAATGCCGAAAACGTTCTTGACAAACAATCAGACAAGTGGAACGTGGCTTGTCTTGGCGGAGCCTGTTCAAATTCGCATTTGGCGGCATTGGGATTTTTCCCGAATGCAAGCATAAAGCTTGAGAAAAATTTCGACAAGGTTTTTGAAGCAGTCGAGAGTGACGAATGCGGTTTTGGAGTGCTTCCCGTTGAGAACAGCTCGGCAGGCTCGGTATCGAGAGTTTATGATCTGATCCTGAAATACAGATATTTTATCGTCGGAGAAATAGACCTGCCGATCGAGCATTGCCTTTGCGGGATCCCCCAAACAGATATTTCAAACATAGAGATGGTCTTGTCCCACGAACAGGGATTGTCGCAGTGTTCGCTTTTTATCAGCGAAAACGGATACACAAAGAAAAAATGTCCGAGTACGTCGGCGGCGGCGAAAACGGTTGCCGAAGAAAAAAGAATAAACTGGGCGGCTATCTGCACAAAAGCGGCGGCAGACGAATGCGGACTGAAGGTGCTTGACAAAAACATTCAGAATAACGACAACAACTGCACCAGGTTTATAGTTATCTCAAAGAAAGCTATCATCACCGACACAGCGGATAAAATATCGCTCTGCTTTGCTCTTTCGAACCGACCGGGCTCGCTTTACAACGTGCTTTGCCGTTTTGCGACCCACGGCTTTGACCTGACAAAAATCGAGTCAAGACCGATTCCGAACGCATCGTTTGAGTATCTGTTCTATCTTGATTTTATCGGAAATGTACGCAACGAAAACAATTGCAGAATGCTATGTTCACTATCCGATGAGCTTCCCGAGTTTTCGTTTTTGGGTAATTATTAATAATCTCTGCGCAGCGGCAGCGGAAATTGTGACGGTGATTTTTTATGAATAATAAAGCGTTGCTTGTGTCCAAAATAAATTCATCGGTAAACGTTCTGAAAGGACTTCTCGAAGAAAACTCCTATGATGTTTCGATGGTAGTCAGCGATTCAAAAAGTGCGGCTGAATATGCAGACGATACTATATATGATATCGTGGTGATAAATTCACCTATAGAAGATTCGAGCGGCATAGACACAGCCATAAGCATAAGCAAAAACACGGTTTGCGGAGTGGTTTTGCTGGTTCAAACCGATAAAGCGGGCTTTGTCGGAAAAAAGGTTATAGATTACGGAGTGATAGTAGTTCCGAAACCTATCAACAAAATGCTCTTTCGTCAGTCTTTGGGAGTGGTCAGAGCTTCTCAAAAGCGTTACGCAGGTTTGTCCGAGGAGAACGAGAGGCTCAAATCAAGCCTGGAAGAAACAAAAATAATAAACCGAGCAAAATTTTTGTTAATGCAGTATCTTGCGCTGAGCGAGGAAAGAGCGCACAAATACATCGAAAAGCAGGCTATGGATATGAGAGTATCCAAAATTGAGGTAGCACGTCAGATATTGAAAACATATGTTTCTCATGAATTATAGTTTTAAGCGCGAAGCATCTTCCCGGCGATATGTCGGAAAGATGCTGTTCATATTTTATTAAAAAATAATCTATTGAAAAAGACAAAAATTCAGAATATAATTATTAAACAAATTAGTAAAAGGGTGATATAATGCGTAAAAAACTTTTGTTGATTTTTAATCCTACTTCGGGTAAATCGCAGATCAAACCGGAGCTTTGGAATATTGTTGATATATTTGTAAAAGGGGGATACGATGTAAACGTTTATCCTACTCAAAAAGCGTATGATGCGCATGACGTTATTATCGAAAGATGTGAAGAGTTCGACACAATAGTAATATGCGGCGGTGACGGAACATTGAGCGAAGCCGTTCAGGGCTTGATGGAGCTTCCGGAAGAAAAACGTGTCACACTGGGATATATTCCGAGCGGTTCAACCAATGATTTCGGCTACAGCCTGGGCATTCCGTTTGACATAGCAAAAGCCGCTCAGTGCGCAGTGGACGGTAATCCCATAAACTGCGACTGCGGAACCATCAACGGCAAACCGTATTTGTATATATCCGCATTCGGAGCGTTCACCGATGTTTCCTATGAAACCCCTCAAAAAATAAAAAATCAGCTGGGTCATGCGGCGTATATAATAGAAGCTTTGAAAAGACTCAGCACATATTCTTACTATCATTTAAAGGTTGAAAGCGAAGATTATCAGATCGAAGACGATTTTATTGTAGGACTCGTTTCAAACACAACGTCGATCGGCGGTATGAAAAATCATTCCGAATACGAACCTCTTTTGAACGACGGACTTTTTGAATGTGCGCTGATAAAAAATCCCTCAAATCCTGCGGAGCTTCAGAACATTCTGACAGCGCTTGTAACTCAGAACTTTGATTGTCCGAGCCTTGTCAAATTCACTACAAGAAAAGTTCGTTTTATCTCAAACGAACCGATAAAATGGACAACCGACGGCGAGGACGGCGGCGAACACACCGATGTTACTATCGAAGTTGTTCACAATGCTTACAGAATAATCGTAAACAACAAATAACTGCCAACGTCAGACGAAATTCGCACACCGACTTATTGGGTTAGGTAACTTTATCGCCTGCGTCATAATTTGTTCCCAAGGGGTACAAAACAAAGGAGCCTTTTTGGCTCCTTAATTATTTGTCGGTATTTGGTTCGGGTTTATTAAGTTTATACTTATTTAAATCGTATTTTTTGTCAAAGATATAGTAAACTATCAGGCTGCCCAGTATTCCTATCAGCATTCCGCAAAGAACGTCGGTTGGATAGTGAACGCCAAGATATAATCTCGAAAAAGCTACCAAAGCCGAGAATATTATCAACAATACGGCAAGAGGTCGGCTTGCAAAGCGAGCCAGAATGCCCACAGTCGCAAATGAAGCAGTGGTATGCCCGGAGGCGAACGAATAGTCGTGAGGCTTTTCAATTAAAGGGATCAGATCGCTGTAGCTGTCGAAAGGTCTTGCTCTTGCGATCAGATGCTTGATAAACACATTGTTGAAACAAATGCACACAGCAAGCGATGTGACAGCGGCTATGCCGATCATGCGTGTTTTCTTGTTCAGAATTAGAAGAATGCACACAGCGATCCAAACGATACCGAGATTTACCAAATAAGAAGAGAATTTCATAAACGGAGTCAGAATATCAAATCTGCAGTTTTCCTGTATGTACAGCAGTGTTGAATGGTCTATCTCATAAATTTTTTCAATAATATTATCCATCGTTACCTCCCAATAAAATACAGCTTATCCGAACCTTGGTGATCGGGATAAGCTGCTTGGCACGTCAAAAAAATTACTGAATCGAACAATCGAGATAACGCTCGAGTTCTTCTTCATCTCTCTTTTTCTTTTCGTTAATGAGGAAGAAAGCCGTAACCGCAGCGGCAACAGCAGCCGCAAATGTCACTACCCCGATAATAAGTCCGAAAGCACTCTTATTATTATTCATAAAACAAAACACCTCCAAAAAAATTATAAAAAATAATTATACTACTATCATATCCAATTTTTATTAAAAAGTCAACACCTTAGTGAAAACCTTCAAAAAATATTTAAATTTTGTTATCATTATAAAAACAGAATTGTAAGAAAAATTCCGAAGATCATACTTGATACCTCGGTGTAAAAGAATAGGGCTTTGAAATATATGAATTTTGGCTTTTTTCATGCTTGACGAATATAGTCCGTTATGTTATACTAAAATTGTCGAATAGTAATCTGTTAATAAATTGTTAATACCGTGTTTTAATTTGCAGCAGAAACAGATACGATTATTTGATAATATATAATATGTGAGGGAATTATATGGCTAAAAGGGCAATTACAAGACTTCTTACGACTTTTATAGCAATGTTTATTATTCTTGGAATATGGTTCGTTGTCATGTCGGCAGGCGTAGTATTCACAAAAATGTCAAACGGTATAGCCGATTACAACACGATGTCGGAAAGCCAGCTGAAAAACCATTTGCCTGTTCAGGGTACGATCTATACAGTATATGATTGTATAGCTACCCAGTATTCATCGGAAAATGGGGTCGAAACCGACGAGGCATACTATTATCTTGTTGAATTTGACGATGAAAACGGTCTTTTTATGGTAATAAAAACTAATGCCGACTCGGCTCTTACAGACAAAATTGACGAGCTGTGCGACGCTTTCTATTCCGACAACGAAGAAGTTCTTCTCAAAGGCGTTTATGTTGACGGCGCGCTTGTGAAAACCGATTCCGGAGTTGTCGAACAGTATGACTCATGGGTCAGCGATATGAAAGAGTTGGGTGTTGATCTGATCGATTGTGATGTATTGGACTACACATTGGATTGCACGACATCTTACAATACGTACAAATTCTTGTTCCTTTTAGGTGTTGGCATGATAACTGTTTTCCTGGTGGTTCTTGTGTTGTTTGTAATTAAATTCCTTCGCCCCAAGAAGAATACTGTGCCGGTTCAGAATCAGTATCAGAATCAATATCAGCCAAACAACTATTATCCCCAGAATAATATTCCGCAGTCAAATGTACCGCAGTCTTACATTCCGCAG
>CACYDY010000364.1 GCA_902773245.1 uncultured Ruminococcus sp. | reverse complement strand
ACTCATCTTGCTTGCCTTTTTTCGTCAAATTGCACTCAAATCGTTTGAAATACGTCAGTATTCCTGCACGATTTTCGTGCAATTTGCATGGAAAAATTCTACGCAATATGAGCACCAGATTTAATCAGTGCTTCCTTAGAAAAGAGCAAAAAAAACAACCGCTCGGTTAAGAGCGGTTTGACGTCAAAATGACATTTGCTGCGATCAGTTGGCAGCATTCAACTTTTTAACAAGTGCAGACTTGTTTCTTGCGGCCTTGTTCTTGTGGAGCAATCCCTTAGCAGCAGCCTGATCGATCTTTTTGATTGCAACCTTAACTGCGTCTTCCTTATTGGCAGCGTTGGTTTCGATAGCTGTGTTGGCCTTCTTAATTGTTGTCTTCAATGCGGACTTGGCAGCTTTGTTCTGAGCTGTTTTAGTAGCGATAACCTTAACACGCTTTTTAGCTGATTTAATGTTTGGCATTGTAAGCACCTCCTTTAATACATCTCAATCATATAATATGATAGCATTATTTGATTGAAAAATCAAGAGTTTTTCGCAATTTATTTAATTTGATTCCAAATTCTGCACACTTAACGATTAAAAGTCTAAAAAACATGAAAAAACTATACAAATTTTATTCCATATTGCTCAAGCTTTTCTTTGATTTCAGCGTGCTTGCTTCGGCTGAGCGGTATTTCGTCATAGCTTTCCTTTAGAATTATCGAATAGGTTTTTCCGAACTGGTTATTTTTGACATATCTGATTTTTTTGATCGGTACGATAAACGACTGGTGGCAGCGGAAAAAATCGTGAGGAGCAAGAATTTCCTCAAGCTGAGTCAAATTATATTTTGAAACAAGAGAGTTTTTGCCTTTTGTGTTGATGTAAATTTTTCTTGCTCTTTTTTCAATGTAGAGTATGTTGTCGACGTCGATTATTTGATAACCGCCTTCAACGTTTATTCCGATTTTTTTGTTGTTGAGATCGTTTTTCTTTTGGGTGTTAAATTCGCCGATAGTGTTGCGCAGCTTTTTTTGCGCTCTCTCGATGGCTCTTTGCAGTCTGGCGGTGTTTATCGGTTTTGTGATAAAATCAACAGGCTCAAAGTCGTAGCAGTCGGCAGCAAAGTACGCATGTCCCGTACAGAAAATAATCTCTATTTTAGGGTGTTTTTTCTTGACGAATGACGCAACGTTCATTCCGTTGTTATACGGCATTTCGATGTCAAGAATTAACAGCTCGACGTCTATTTCGGACAGCCTTGAGATCAGCTCGGGGCTGTTGTCGATGTATTCGATAACATCAAGCTGCGGAAAGTTTTTGAGAATAGCCATTGTGGCTTGACCCGAAGCGTGTTCGTCGTCAACAACGATAGTGCGGATCGGTTCCAAAGACATAGCAGTCACCTCTTTTTAAAATAAAATCTTTTACAAATCCCCAATCTAATTATAACACATTAATTATAATTATTTATTGTAAAAAAGAAAAAATAAAATCGCATGGCTTTTGGGAAAATAAATTTTTCATCAAAGAACTCGATTTAAAGTTGAATTAACCTCGGGTATGTGATAAAATCTTATAGGAACAAGTGATAATGCCGGTTTGTTTTCTTTTGGCGGACGAAGCTTTTGGGAGAGCATGAGCTTTTGAGCTTTAGAGAAATAGTTTGGATTTACAATAACTTAAAAGGGTGGTGACGTTTTGCTGCAATTTGCGATTTCAATGACATTTGGTATGACAGTCGGAGTGATAATGAGTTTGGTGCTTTGGCTGAATACAAAATTTGTGCTGTCCGAGTTTGTGACAATAGTGGGTTTTGTTTTTTTGAGCAGCACGGTGTGGAGTTTTACCGAAGGCAGATTTACGGATATTACTCTTTTGGCGCTTCTTGTGGTGTGGACGCTGGTGAGGATACTGGTTGACAAATGGCGGGCATTTGAAAAGATTCTCTCCTTTGCGATGAGCACCGCTGTTGTGGTTAATTATTACATATACTTGACTTTTATCCGGGTAAGGCTGGAAGGCACCAGCACGTCAACTTTGGCGTATATGCTGGTTTATTTGGGAATTATTGCCGCAATATTTTTGGTGCTTTGGATTCAGAAAATCTCATTTTTCAGCAACGCATGGGTCAGAGATTTTTTCTATCATGAAGACCCACGTGTCAGGTCAAACCGAACGATAGTTTTTTCTGTTCTGATAGCCTTGACGGTTGTTATTGTTATCGGAATATATATGTCCATTGGTCTTATAAACACCGAAAGTGAAAAAGCGGTGTTTTATATAGGTTTTGTGTTTTTCTTCTCTTTCATTTATATTCTTATCAGCTTTACGATGCTTAAAATTCTCGTTGAGTATTCCATACTTTCCGATGTTTCCGAACAGGAAAAGCAGCATCAGAAAGAGCTGAAATCGTTTATAAAAATGATCAGAGCGCAGCGTCATGATTTTAATCTTCATCTTCATGCAGTCAACGGGCTTCTTGAAGCGGGAAAGTATCGGGAGTGTCATGAATATGTAAAGAAAATGGTGTCGGAAACCGAGTATGTAAATGAAGTTCTTCCGATTTACGACACCTCGATCAGCGCAATGCTGTATGCTTATCGTTCCGATGCCGAAAGCAGCGGAATCCGCATGAAATTTGATATCACCAATAACCTGAAAGGTCTTGCGCCGGAAGCTTATGAAATAAACAGAATTATCGGAAATCTTCTTCAGAATGCGATAGATGCCGTAAGCTCGGAAAAAGATCGTGAATATGGTATAGTTGTGAAAATCTATGAAAGCAACGGAAGCAGCGTTATAGATATATCAAATAAGTTTTTTGGCGATGTGAGCGAATTGTCGCATATGTTTGAATATAACTATTCCGGAAAGAAAAATCATGAGGGCTTGGGATTGAGTACGGTTCAAAGAATAGTTGAGTCGTATAAAGGTGTTGCATATGTCGAAATGGATGAAGATATAATTCATTTTATAGTCAGACTTCCTAAAAAGTATAAATAAAGAATTGTATTAATAATGAAACAAAGGCTCTGTCGAATTAAGATCGTGACAGAGCTTTTTATACGATTCCCCAAGAAGAGCGGCGAAAAAAGCCGCTTTTTCTTTTTGTGT
>CACYDY010000363.1 GCA_902773245.1 uncultured Ruminococcus sp. | reverse complement strand
CGACGGTATTCACGAAGCTATCATATCGGAGGAAATGTGGCAGCTTGCACAGAAGAAGCGTCGTGAAACAGGCGTTAAGTACGAGAAAATATATTGCCCCGAACACGAGAATCTGTTATCGGGTATTCTGCGCTGTCCTATTTGCGGGGCGGCGATGTACGGAAATGTAAATAGGAAAAAGAAGCCCGACGGCAGTTTTTACAAGGATTATTATTACTGCCAATGCAAGCACCGAACAACGGTGAACGTACACAAATGCGGATATAAAAAGCAATGGAAGCAGGATAAGGTCGATTCAGCCGTTGAGGAGGTTGTTCGCAAGCTTGTTCAAAATCCGAAATTTGAGCAGACCATACGTCAAAAAATCGGTTCTAAAATAGATACAAATGAGCTTGAAACGGAACTTGAACAGCTCCGAAAACAACTTCGGCAGCTAAACGGAGCTAAATCAAAGCTTGGTCATCAAATGGACAGCCTTGATATTACCGATAAGTTCTATGATCGGAAGTATCAGGATATGGAGAACCGCTTGAACAAGCTCTACGAGGATATTGATTCGATTGAACATTCCATCGCCGAAACGGAAACGAGAATACTGAATATTCGTCAGAAGAAAATATCAGGCAATAATATCTATCAATTTCTGCTGTATTTTGACAAGCTGTACGATAAGGTTACCGATGCAGAGAAAAAGGAGTTTCTGCATAGCTTTATTGAGCGTGTTGATATCTACGAGCAGGAACAGCCCGACGGACGATTTTTGAAGCATATCAAGTTCAGGTTTCCGGTGTTCTTTAACGGCGAGGAGATCGAGGAACTTGTTTGGGACAAAGAGACAACGGTCGAAACGGTTGTTCAGTTGTCCGGAGAAAAAGCCCGATGACACAATAGATATCGACTTGGAGCTTGATGAGCTTGACATTACTTCTGCGGAGTCAAAGGCGACGTATCAAGAGATCAAAGATTATGTACTGAAAGAGTTCGGATCGAAGGTTTCTGCACTTTATATTTAAGGTGACACCGCACATTTGGACTCAAAGCGCAGGCTGATTGAATCATACTGAAAATGCCCTTTGGGATACCGTCAGGCAGACATTGGCAATTCTGCCTTAAAAAGCACGGCTATGCAAATTATGCATAACCGTGCTTTTGATGTTATATTATATTATACTAACGAGCAGTGAATTTTACCAACTCTATTTTTAAGGGAAAGCTTTCTGACAAAGCGCAGCCTCTACCATAAAAGATAAGGCAAATGTCGTTCAATATAAAATTATTCGTCACGAACGTTTGCAATAGTTTTTCTGATAAGCTCCTGACAATCTTTCTCGGTAAATTCGATGTCAAAATCAACAACAATAGTTCCCAGAGTCGCCACAGGCTGCCAGAATTTTTGCGAAACTGAAACCTGCGGAACGGAATTTTGCGACTGTGCAAGTATAGCCGAAAGCGCTGCATCACTCTTTATGAGCGTACTTTCCGCAACTTCCTTGTTTGACGGACCCCAGTTAAGATCAATCGCCCTGTCTTTTTGGCACTCTTCGCTTGTGAGAAACTTTGCCAATTCAATAGACGTATTGGGATATTTTGAACATGAATTAACGCCTATAAGCTTGTATCCAAACATATTGACAATTTGTGTGGGCGTACCGTTAACGTTGATAGTCGGCAAAACAGCAAAGCCTGCGTTAGTTCCGAGAGCATCTTTAGCATAAGAAAAATTCCATGAGCCGTCAATGCCTGCGCCAACAGTGCCGGAATTAAAACCATCGACAACATTTGTAACTTCGCCGCTCACAAAAATATCCTTATACTTAAGGAAAAGATTACGGAAAGCCATAATTGTATCGGTAGCGGTTTTCATGTTGTAAGAGGAAAACTTCTGAGTAAATCCGTCGTTCTCAAATCCTTCAATAGTCACACCACCGGTGAATAAGAACATACAAGCATAATAACCGTCCCGAGCGTCCATAACAAATTTTTTATTTTGAGCCTTGCAAGCCTCCAGAACACCCTCAAGGGTTTTCGCCTGATCATCGCTGACAACGGATTTGTCGTAAACGAGGCAGTAGCTGTTGTCGCCTGTTTCGGGGAAAGCGAAAATTTTATCGTTTACGGTGGCTGTCTTAACAGAATCCTCAACATTATTTTCGATTATAAAGTCCTTATCCATTCCCGTAACTTCAAGGAGCGCTCCTGCGGAAACGAGCTTGTCGATGCTGTCGCAGGCAAAGCCGAAGACGTCCGCACCGACAGTGGGGTCTGTAAGGAGCTGAGAGGCAGGGTCTGCCTCTCCCTGAGGAACGATCTCAATTTCAATGTTGGCATACTCTTTCATATTCTGACAGAACTCATCGCAGTGTTCTCTCAAACTCTCCTGAGCTGCATCGGGACCCCAGACTTTAAGCTTGATAGTGCCGTTTTCGCCCTCTCTGCCAAGGGGATTAATATCGTCGTAAACATGCAATTCGGCAGATGCGCTCGAATTATCCGAACTTTCGGAGCAAGCGGCAAAAGCGGAAACGAGCATAACCGCAGACAACATAACTGCAAAAACTTTTTTTACTTTATAAAACATTTTTTACATTTCCTTCTTTCCTTATAAAAAACTATACGAATTCATTATAAAACTCACGTAGTATATAATAACATAAATCACGATTGGTTTCAAGATTTTTTAATATTTTACATTATAAATAAAAACACTCATTCAACAAATTTTTTGTACACTTTTCGGTGGTGGGAAGGCTATGCTCCATTTGCACTGCGCTTCCTAAAAAAACTCTCAAACTCATTAGGGGACGCTTTCCGTCAAAACGTCCCCTGAATGCAATAGGCTTTGCCGCCGGCTCTGCCTTTGAAAAAGCGCAAGCCTTCGTAAAGGCTTGCGCTAAATTTTGATATCGTAAATCTTTTAGGTCAACAGTATAAAAAACGATAATATCAAAGCGTTTCAAGACCTATGCTTGCGCGGAGAAGCATGATCGCATCGTTCGCGGTGATCTCTCCGTCTCCGTCAACATCTGCGATTTTAAGCATATCGTCGTCGTACTCGTCTGCACCTATAGACATACGCAAAGCCAAGATAGCGTCATTTGCGGTGATCTCTTCGTCACCGTCAAGGTCACCGAGCTTTTCGGGTTCGCTGTCGGTATCGCTCTCCGTGTCGGAGTCTGTGTCTGTTGCGGTGTCGGTATCACTCTCCGTGTCGGACTCGGTATCCGTTGCGGTGTCGGTATCGCTTTCCGTGTCGGAGTCTGTGTCTGTTGTTGTGTCGGTATCGCTCTCCGTGTCGGACTCGGTATCCGTTGCGGTGTCGGTATCGCTTTCTGTGTCGGAGTCTGTGTCTGTTGTTGTGTCGGTATCGTTTTCTGTGTCGGAGTCTGTGTCTGTTGTTGTGTCGGTAGCGCTCTCCGTGTCGGACTCGGTATCCGTTGCGGTGTCGGTATCGCTTTCCGTGTCGGAGTCTGTGTCTGTTGTTGTGTCGGTAT
>CACYDY010000362.1 GCA_902773245.1 uncultured Ruminococcus sp. | reverse complement strand
GAAAACACGCTTTGATCATTTATATCGTTCACCAACCGATAATTTTCGGTGTTTTGTATTTGGCTAAGAATTTTTTGTTTAGGTAATATTACGAACTCACTATCCACAACTTAAAGGGTATAGAATGCCAGTGCAGGGTGTTGGGGTCTGTGTGACGTCAATGTAGAATGATATAACGAATTTATTTGATCGTTAGGCAATAAGCTTTAAGTTGTGAACTGTGATTTTATAATAAATGGAGTCGGCTGGATTGCGGCTCTATTTTTTTATCTTGTTCCTGTCGGCATTGCCAATCAAAAAGGAAATATCCCCCTTGTTAAAAACTCTTTATTATGGTATAATAAAATTAATTATGTGTTGGTTTACAATTTATTATCCAAACATAATAAACCCCGATAAAATGAGGAGATGTGAAATAAAATGAAATTAGGTATAGTAGGTTTGCCAAATGTTGGAAAAAGCACTCTTTTCAACGCTATAACCAATGCAGGCGCACAAAGCGCAAACTATCCGTTCTGCACAATAGAGCCAAACGTCGGAGTCGTGGCAGTTCCCGACAAGCGGCTTGACAAGCTCGCTCAAATGTATAACCCCGACAAGTACACCCCCGCAACGATCGAGTTTGTCGATATTGCGGGACTTGTAAAAGGCGCTTCAAAAGGTGAGGGTCTTGGAAACAAGTTTTTGTCAAATATCAGAGAATGTGACGCTATTGTTCACGTAGTACGCTGCTTTGAAAACGACGATATTATCCACGTCGACGGAAGCGTTGACCCACAGCGTGATATTGAAACCATCAACCTGGAGCTTATCCTTTCAGATGTTGAAATTATCGACAGAAGAATTGACAAAGCCATGAAAATGCTCAAAGCAGACAAAAAATATCAGGCTGACGCTGACTTTTTCAAGCGTGTTAAATCCGTTCTTGAAGAAGGCAAAGCCGCTCGATGTGTAGAATGCACCGATGACGAAAAAGCTCTTCTGTCCGAGGTTGCGCTTCTCACAAACAAACCCATTATTTACGCTGCAAACATGAGCGAGGACGATTTTTCGGGCGGACTTGAAAATAACAAGGGTTATATGGCAGTCAAGGAGCTTGCCGCAAGCGAGGGAGCCGGAGTTCTTCCGATCTGCGCCCAGATCGAAGCGGATATCGTTGAAATGGATAAAGAAGAAAAAGAGCTTTTCCTTTCCGACATGGGACTTGAGGAATCGGGTCTTGACAGGCTTATTCGTGAGTGCTACTCACTTTTGGGGTTGATATCTTATCTCACGGCAGGCAAGCCCGAGGTTCGTGCATGGACTATCAAAAACGGCACTAAAGCACCTCAGGCAGCCGGAAAGATTCACAGCGATTTTGAAAGAGGATTTATCCGCGCAGAGGTTATCCATTATGACGATCTGATAGCGTGCGGTTCAATGCAGGCGGCAAAAGAAAAAGGTCTTGTACGCAGCGAGGGCAAGGATTACGTCATGAAGGACGGCGACATCGTTCTTTTCAGATTTAATGTTTAATAATTGATAATTCTTGAGGAACACTATGGAACGACTGGACAAGGTTTTATCTTCGCAGGGGATCTGCTCCCGAAAAGAAGTAAAATCGTTTTTAAAAAATAAAAGAATAAAGATAAACGGTGTTTTCCCACAAAAAAGCGACATAAAAATTGACCCCGAATGTGATATAATCGAAGTTGACGGCAGAATTCTGACCTACAGCAGGTTTTTGTACATCATGATGAACAAGCCCAAGGGTGTGCTGAGCGCTTCAAACGACAAAAATGCCGAAACCGTGATCGACCTTTTGCCCGATGATCTCAAACGCAAAAATCTATTTCCGGCAGGCAGACTCGACAAAGACACAACCGGGCTTCTCATCATAACCGATGACGGCGAGTTCGCCCACAATATGCTCTCCCCCAAAAAACACGTCCCAAAGCTTTACAGAGCAGTCCTGGACGGTGAATTATCAGACAAAAACAAAACCATTCTGGAGAGCGGTATTACTCTCTCTGACGGAACACAATATAAACCCGCAAAAATATTTGTGAAAAACGAGAACAACCGCCGTGAAGTCGAAATAGAAATATGTGAGGGGAAATTTCACCAAGTGAAAAAAATGTTCGAATTTGTGGGGCTTACTGTCGTTGATCTGACAAGACTGCGTGTCGGAGGACTAAATCTTGATGAAAATTTAGCCCTCGGAAATGCAAAATTATTGTCACGCATTGAATTATCTTTAATATTTAGTGGTAATAATAGCTAAAATTCTATTCTTTTTTTATACTTTTGGAGATATTACATAAAGTCTTATGAAAATCTTTAGTGAAAAAATTAATGGTAAAATCATCGAAAATCTGTTATATTATTATATGTAATTTGAAAGTTGGTTTGCCGTGCTTTTTGGCACAGCACTATATAGGAGGTTATTTTTTATGGCAAATGTTTCTTTACAGCACATTTACAAAATCTACGACGGCGGCGTTGTTGCTGTTACCGACTTTAACCTGGAAATTGCCGACAAGGAATTTATCATTCTCGTTGGTCCTTCAGGCTGCGGTAAATCTACAACACTTCGTATGATCGCAGGTCTTGAGGACATCAGTAAGGGCGAGCTTTACATCGGTGATGTTCTTGCAAATGACGTTGCTCCAAAGGACAGAGATATCGCCATGGTTTTCCAGAACTATGCTCTTTATCCGCATATGTCAGTTTATGATAATATGGCTTTCGGACTCAAGCTCAGAAAAACTCCTCAGGACGAAATGAAGAGAAGAGTTGAAGAAGCTGCAAGAATCCTCGGTATTGATCACCTTCTCGATCGTAAACCGAAG
>CACYDY010000361.1 GCA_902773245.1 uncultured Ruminococcus sp. | reverse complement strand
TCCTTAACGTATACTTTTACTTGATAAGTTCCGACACAATTCGGTTGTATTACGGCGCTTGTATCCGAGCCGTATTTTGTTCCTTTCAATTTCCACTCCGATGAACCGGGCGATTTAACGTAAAATGCATACTTGTACGGAGCCGCTCCGCTGCTTGCCGCTCCTGTTACGGTAACCTTCGTTCCGACGATAACAGTGGAGGCACTTAATTTCGAATTATTAGCAAGTGTAGATTCCGTAACCTTCAGCGACATTTGCTTGCTTACAACCTTGCCTGTATTGTCCTTTACATACACTTTTACTTTATAGGTTCCCACACTGCTCGGAACTATTGACGCACTTTTGTCCGATCCGTATGCAGTACCCTTGAGTTTCCAAGTTGAAGAACCGCTTGTTTGTACATAAAAAGCGTACTTATACGGAGCTGTTCCTCCGCTTGCCGCTCCTGTTACGGTAACCGTTGTTCCTGCGGAAACAGTCGTTGCGCTAAGTTTTGAATTATTCGCAAGCGTTGACTCGGTTACATTCACATTAAAAGTCTTGGTTGCAGTTTTGTTGCTGCTGTCTTTAACAATTACCTTAACTTGATATACTTCTATGTATCCGGGAGTGAATGTTGCACTTGTTGCTGTTCCGAATTCGGTTCCCTTTACGGTCCACTCAGCGGCGCTGCTTCTCTTTACATAGTATGCATATTTGTAAGAACCGCTGCCGCCGCTTGCCGCTCCTTTTATCGTAACGGTCGAACGCTCGGTTACAGAAGTTGCGCTTATAGTGGAATTATTAACAAGATCATTGTTGACAACAGTTACCGTAAAGCTTGCTGATTTTCCGCCGTAAGAAACCTGGACAGTTTTAGTGCCTGCCGAGGAGCTGCTGAATCCCGAATAAGATACCTGGCTTGTAACATCAACAGTAGTTGAATTACTGTAATTTGCAACTACTTTGATACCGGTTTTATCAAAGCTTTCGCCTATTGAATAGGTCAGCTTGGTGGGCTTTGCGGCAATCGAAATACTTGTGAGTGTGGCAGCATTTACCGTAACGGTGAACGTAGAAGTCAAGGTTCCGTATGAAACCGTAACGGTTTTTGTTCCTGCGCTTGACGTAGAGTTAGCGAAACCGCTTATCTGCGCAAGAGATGTAACGTCTTCCGATGAGCCGTCACTGTAGACTGCCTCAACCTTTAAACCGGTCTTATCAACGGTATCACCCACTGTATATGTAGTTTTATTCGGAGGTGTAACCTTAAGGCTTGTCAGAGTCGGTGTGGAATCCGACCCGGATCTTATTGACAGATAACTTGAGGAAAGCTCCTTCATTGAAGTATTGTAAAACTCTTTAACACGAAAATAATACTGTAGATCGGTCACGTTTGAACTTCTTGCCTTATATGTAATTTTCAAAAGATCGGTTTTCTTGGAAAAACTAACGCCGCCCGCGGGCATAAGGATACTTGCGTATATATTATCGTATGAATGACCGTCCGGGCTGTTAACTACACAAACATTGGCATTGCTAAGCTCACTTGCCAAAACCTCATAACTGACATATGAGAACTTACTGTAGCATTTGTCAAAATCAACAAAAATGCCTTGAACATTACTTACCGCATTTACGGAAAGAATGATCTCCATTTTTTCCTTTGCATTAGCGGAAACCAAAATTGACTGATCGCCGCTGGCATTCTCGGAAATCTCAGCTGCCTGTGAAGTTATCGGCAAACACGAAGTCACCAAAAGCAGTGAGAAAAACAAGCATAATAGTTTTTTCATCATAATAACCTCTCCTTGATAAAAAATTCATTTGAAAAAAATTCAAAATCCGCCAACCGAATAACGTTTTGCTCTTATATTTTAACACAAAATTCTATTTATGTAAATAATTATTGTTAATTTTGTTGGTATTTTTTTATGTTTTACAAATCAACCATTTAATTGGAAACAAATGTCAGCTTCAAATTTATTCCTAAAATGTATGACTTTCAGCGAAACGAGCAATTCGATCAAAAAAAACATTCCGGCTGCAATGATCTGCAATCGGAATGTTAATAAATGGTTTCTTAACTGTGTGTTTGATTGATTCTAAAGCATAGCTGCATTAAGCTGTCACTAAGATGAACATTTTCGACTATTACGTTTTTAAATTTCATATTCAAATCATAATGGCTGAAATTCCAGAAGCTTCTCACACCAACATCATAAAGACGCTGCGAAAGTTCTTCAACAGCACTTTTGGGAACACAAAGTATCGCAGTAACAACCGAGTTACTCGTGCAAAACGGTTCTATCTCATCGGTGTGCATTATCGTTATTGATCCGATTTTCTTGTCGATTTTCATCGGATCCTTGTCAAACACTCCGATCAAATCAAAACACCTATTCTCAAAAATAACCTGATTTGCTATTGCTGTTCCGATATTTCCTGCTCCGACAAGCACTGCCGGATAATGGCATTTTATTCCCAAAATATTCTCTATCTCTTCACGAAGCTGTTTTACGCTGTATCCGATCCCCTGCTGACCAAACTCTCCAAAACAATTAAAATCCTGTCTTACCTGTGAAGCAGTTGATCTCATTCGTTTTGCCAATTCGTTGGAGCTGACATGAGTAATTCCCTCTTTATCAATGTCACGCAAAAATCTGTAATATCTTGGAAGCCGTCTGATAACCGACGAGGATATGTTCTCTCTTTTTCCCATAAAATCAATCTCCGATCACATTACAAACATCAAAGCATTGCTTTCAAACGCTTGTCGACCTCTTTAAGGAAGGTTTCGGTATCAACCTTTTTAATATTGTCGAGCTTTGAAAGAAGTGCCAAGTCACCCGTCATAACACCCTCTTCAATAGTCTGAACAGTTGCTTTTTCAAGCTTATCGGCAAAATCACAAAGCTCCGAAATCGAATCAAGCTCGCCTCTCTTGCGAAGCGCACCTGTCCATGCATACAACGTTGCAACAGAATTGGTAGAAGTTGTTTCACCTTTAAGATACTTGTAATAATGTCTTTGAACTGTGCCGTGAGCTGCTTCATACTCATAAACACCATCGGGAGAAACAAGCACCGAAGTCATCATTGCAAGTGAACCGAAAGCTGTTGCGATCATATCCGACATAACGTCGCCGTCATAGTTCTTGCAAGCCCAGATATATCCGCCTTCCGAACGAACCACTCTTGCCACTGCGTCGTCAATGAGTGTATAAAAGTAAGAAATACCTGCGTTTGCAAATTTTTCTTTATATTCGTTTTCAAAAACCTCATTAAAAATATCCTTGAAACGATGATCATATTTTTTGGAAATTGTATCCTTTGTAGCAAACCAGATATCCTGTTTTAAATCAAGCGCATAATTAAAACAAGAACGAGCAAAGCTTGAAATACTCTTGTCGAGATTGTGCATTCCCTGAATGATACCGTCCGACGCAAAATCGTGGATCAAAGAACGCTCCTCTGTCCCATCGGGTTTTGTAACACAAAGCTCAGCCTTGCACCCTGCCTCAACGATCATCTCGGTATTTTTGTAAACATCACCGTACGCATGACGAGCAATTGTGATAGGCTTTGTCCATGTTGGGATATACGGAGTTATTCCTTTAACCAAAATAGGACTTCTGAATACCGTTCCGTCAAGAGCGGCTCTGATCGTGCCGTTCGGGGATTTCCACATTTCTTTCAAATTATACTCCTTGACTCTCTCTGCATTAGGAGTGATAGTAGCGCATTTTACGGCAACTCCGTATTTCTTGGTTGCCTCGGCACTTTCAACAGTAACCTTGTCGTCTGTAGCGTTTCTGTTTACAAGTCCGAGATCATAGTATTCGGTTTTCAAATCGATATATGGAGTTAGAAGAATATCCTTTATCATTTTCCATATAACTCTTGTCATCTCATCGCCGTCCATTTCAACAATGGGCGTTTTCATTTGGATTTTGTCGGCCATAATTTTACTCTCCCTTATAATATTTGCAATTTACAATCACTATCTACAACTTAAGGATTTGTTACTATCGACCCAAGACTTTGGTTCTATTTATACTTGTAAGCGTTAAAGTTTAGCACTTTTCTTACTCAGACCGGCAATTCGCTTAGCTGTTGCCTGTTTTGATTTTTACCGAAAGGCATCATTTTAAGAGTTGCTTTGATTCATATTTTTTTGATTTCGCTGAGGGGAATTTGTCGATCATTTCTGATTTTTTCCGTCAGCGACCAAAAGCTCTGCCTTTGGCAACCGCAAACTTTTGAAAAAGCTTGATCAAAACTCTAATATGCTAAATCTTTTAGATTTCGAGTATAACATTTATTTACGTCGCCCATACCCTTTTGAACTCCATAGCCACAATTTAATTGCGGATAGTGATTTACAATATCTTTAAAACAGCACAAGCCAAGACAACGCTTACCGTAAAAATAAACTGTTGTCTTAGCTATGCTCGGATACCAAAATTCAAATCTGTAAAATTCAATAATACAAATTATAAACTTGGCAAGTAATTATAAATTAAGAATTTTCTCTTGTATAGTCAAGCAAACCGCCTGCAATAATGATATCACGTGTTCTGTCGGTAAGATCACATTCAACAGGAATATCAATGCCCTTTGTAACATTCTTGACAACAATCTGCTCACCGTTAAGAAGCTTGGATTTAACGTCGGAAATCACCAGCTCATCGCCCTGGGAAATCTTTTCGTAATCATCGGCGTCGGCAAATGTAAGCGGAAGAATACCTGCGTTAATAAGATTACTCTTGTGGATTCTTGCGAAGCTTTTAACGAGAACAGCCTTAACTCCCAGATAAAGCGGCGCAAGCGCTGCGTGCTCACGTGACGAGCCTTGTCCGTAATTAGCACCGCCGACAATGATAGATTTGCCCAGTGCCAATGCTCTTTGAGGGAACTCCTTGTCGCAAACGGTAAAGCAGTGCTGCGAGATAGCCGGAATATTCGAACGAAGCGGAAGAATCTTTGCGCCGGCAGGCATAATATGGTCGGTTGTAATATTATCGCCTACTTTGAGCGCACATGATGCCTCAATTGTTTCTTCAAGGGGAGATGTCTGTGGGAAAGGCTTGATATTGGGTCCTCTGAGAACCTCAACCGTATCCATCTTTTCCTCTTCGATCGGAGGAACAACCATATTATCATTAATAAGGAACTTCTCGGGAAGCTTGATCTCAACTGCCGGTCCGAGTGTACGAGGATCGGTGAACACACCCGTAAGCGCAGATGCCGCAGCTGTTTCGGGGCTTACGAGATAGATCTGACCGTCGGCGGTACCCGAACGACCCTCAAAGTTTCTGTTGAAAGTTCTCAGGGAAATACCTGCCGAATTTGGCGACTGTCCCATACCGATGCAAGGACCGCACGCACATTCGAGTATTCTTGCTCCTGCCGAGATAAGATCGCCCAAAGCGCCGTTAAGCGCAAGCATATTGTAAACCTGTTTTGAACCCGGAGCAATTGCAAGTGAAACGCTCGGACAAACAGTTTTTCCTTTGAGAATAGCCGCTACTCTCATCAAATCAAGATAGCTTGAATTTGTACATGAACCGATACATACCTGATCGATTTTCTTGGGACCGATCTCCTCAATTGTTTTTACGTTGTCGGGGCTGTGAGGACATGCTGCCATCGGAGCAAGCTTTGAAAGATCTATATCGATAACTTCGTCATAAACAGCGTCATCATCGGATTTAAGCTCGATCCATACTTCTTCTCTGCCCTGTGCTTTCAAAAACTCTTTGGTAACTTCGTCAGACGGGAAAATTGATGTAGTTGCGCCAAGCTCTGCGCCCATATTTGTAATAGTTGCTCGCTCGGGAACGGAAAGTGATTTAACTCCCTCACCGGCGTATTCAATAATTTTGCCCACGCCGCCTTTTACGGACATAATTCTCAAAACTTCAAGGATAACGTCCTTGGCAGACACCCAAGGTGAAAGCTTTCCGGTGAGATTTACCTTAACCATTTTAGGCATGGTTATATAATATGCCCCGCCGCCCATTGCAACGGCAACATCAAGTCCGCCTGCGCCCATTGCAAGCATTCCTATTCCGCCGCCTGTCGGAGTATGGCTGTCGGAGCCTATCAATGTTTTACCGGGAATACCAAATCTTTCAAGATGAACCTGGTGACAGATACCATTACCCGGACGTGAAAAATAAATACCGTGCTTCTTTGCAACAGTTTGAATGAAACGATGGTCATCGGCATTTTCAAATCCTGTCTGCAAAGTATTATGATCGATATATGCAACACTCTTCTCGGTTTTTACTCTCGGAATACCGATTGCCTCAAATTCAAGATAAGCCATTGTTCCCGTAGCATCTTGAGTAAGTGTCTGGTCAATTTTCAGACCGATATCACTTCCAACCGTCATTTCACCGCTCAGAAGATGGTTTTTAATAATCTTTTGTGCGATTGTGTAACCCATAATGGATTCCTCCCTGTTCATTTTTAATATAACGCTTTTATTATAGCAAAAAAATACGATACAATCAACCAACAATTTGTTAATAATTATTTTTTTCCGTAATTTTATTGTTATATTTTCATAACTATATTAAAAATCACAAATAACAAAACGAATACGTACATTCTAAAACAAATTTATTACTTTTAATTATTGAACTTATGATTTGTTTTTGATATAATCGTGTTGATAATATTCAATATAAGGAACAAACTCATGAATAAACTAAGACTTTACATTGATATTCCCTACGAAGACAAATCCGAGGCTCTCAGACTTGGGGCAAGATGGAGCAAAACAACTAAAAAATGGTATATTCACAACACAATAAGCAATGTGAACGAATACATGAAATTTTCAAAATGGCTGTTTGCCAAAAGCAATGATCTGATAATAGCGACGGAATTTCTTTTTATAGCTCAAGGCTACAGAACCTGTTGGAGATGCAGACAGAAAACAAAAGTCGCCGCACTCGGAGTTGGAGAATTTGCTCACATATTCGATAATTACAACTATACTCAGTGCCGATATTTTGATACTTCAAAGAATCCCGGAACAGAATTTCATCTTGCATGGGCTATGAACGAACACGATATCCCACCAAAACTCCTTCAATATTTAAAGAAGAATTTTTCTGTATGGAGCAGTTACTCCTATTATTCCGGAAGAAGAGAATTTTCTAATCATTGTGATCATTGCGGGGCCGTACAAGGAACTAAGCATTTATTTTTCAACCCGGACAGTCCGTTTTGTTTGATCAATATTGACGATGAAACAGAAATTGAAAATAAGGTCAGCAAATTAAAAATTATAGGAATACCCATACTGGACGATCTTCTTTTAAAATGGAATGTATTAATCACAGATAAAGATGATAACTACATAAAATATGCTGCCCCCGGATACCTGTCTTTATCAAACAATAAATATACCGACTATGCCAAATACAATGAGCTTTACTATTTTACCGACATTCGCCGATAAATACTCTTTTCATATTTGACATTAAAACGCTGCGAATCATCTTCCAACATAATCCGAAAAACAAAAACGGCTTAAAATCGGTATTACCCGAATCAGCCGTTCTTTTTAATATTTGATTAATATTCAAACCAAAGAATAATCCATTTCGATTATTCTTTAGCTCTTGCCCATTCCGAAACACAATTGAAGCAATTATCTTTTTGAATATCCTTCACTCTTGTCTTAATGGTTTCTTTTTCGCTGTCAAGACGAGAATCCAACAATGTAACTTTTTCGACTATTCTCTCTGCCGAACAATCGGGATCGGTAATATCAAAAGAATAGTCGGACTGTCCGACGTGAGCCGCCAATTCTTTATATTTTATCGCCCAACCCAGCAAAATGCACGGAACATAATTTCTGTAAGCATGGACAATTCCGTGATAACGAGAACAAACTATAAAATCAAAGTTTTTAATATACTCGTCATATTCAAGACAAGTAAAATCTCTATCAACCACAGTCACATTTGAATTATCATCAATAGAGCTATATATTTTTTCACAAGAAACACTGTCTTCACTTGAATGACGCACAAGATAAACATTTTTCTTCATGCCCGTCAATTCTTTTATCATTTTCTTGTATATATCTAAAATAGCAGCTTCATTACCATGCTGAAAACAGCGGTTGTTAGGAATTATTGCAACGCTGTTCTTCTTGACTTCCGGCAACTGCATTTCGGGAACTTTTGTATAAATATTTTTAGGATCAATTTTGCTGTTTTGGAGAACAAGATCCGTTGATAGTCTGACATTCGTCAGATTAAACTCCGAAACAAGCATATCGCAGCCTTCTTTTTCACGAGCAAAAACGATCTTGGGATATTTCAATAATTCGGCAATATCCTTTTTTAGATACTCAATAGATTCGGGATAATCAAACGGTCCGAAAGACTGAGGCATTACAAACATATCAACATTATATTTTTTTGCCAATCTGATATTTCTCAAGTAAGTTTCCTGAGTTTTCACACCCCATTTTTTTCCCAGGCTGAACCCGCTGACATCAACTATCAGATCCAATTCGGAAAACAACTTTTTTGCATCTAAAGAACACCAACGATTATTCTTCTTATTAAATACAACTTTTCCGCAATCTTTGACAAAGCTCTTTACCGCACAAAAAAATCCGTTAAAACCGCCAAGTGCAATTTGAGTCGCATTGCGAGAATAAAAAACCTTTTTAAAAGTAAAATTCTCTTTGCTGAGATCTTCGACGCCTGCATAATAAACTTCACAGCCCGGCAATCTTTTTTTCAGCTCATCTGTTGTAATAAACAACATCGACTGTGCGCCCTTGTTGTTAAAATTCGCGCCCACGATAAGGACTTTTTTATTTCCCATAATCTATCCTCCACAAATCAAGAAAAAAGAACCTACCGAAAAATGCTCAGCACAAAAAATCGAACTCATTTTCTTTCGTGTGCTGAGTATTCCCAACAACATAGTGTTTTTCTCTTAATATCAAACATATTTTTCATGTCTATTCTGTTAATCAACGTGTTTATCAGTATACATCTTTTTTTTTACATTGTCAAGCGGGTGCGGTCACACAGCAGGGCAACCGCATGAAAAAATCTTTATTATTTGTGCAAAACGACCTATTGTTCTGCTGGCAATTTAGGCAATAATATCAATTTTA
>CACYDY010000360.1 GCA_902773245.1 uncultured Ruminococcus sp. | reverse complement strand
TCAAAATCGGTAAAGTTAGAGATCTTCGGAAGCTTTATCACAGCAATATCAATAACACCCGCACAATCATTTTCAAGCTTATCAGACAAGCTGTCCTCGGCGTCGATATCGCACTCCACAAAAGGAACGACGCCCAACACAGGCTTTGAACTTCGCTCTTCGAGTATTTTTACACCGCTTTCAAACAGCGTTCTGTCACCTCTGAATTTGTTTACAACCAAGCCCTTTACCAGCCTTTGCTCATCATCTTCAAGCAGCGATAATGTTCCGATAAGCTGAGCAAAGACGCCTCCTCTGTCGATATCGCCGACAAGAACAACGGGAGATCTCGCAAGCTTAGCCATTCCCATATTTACAATATCGTCCGATTTCAGATTAAGCTCAACAGGACTTCCTGCGCCCTCGATAACGACTATGTCGCAGCTTTTTTCAAGCTGTGAGTATGCCTGCATAATATGCGGCACAAATTCTTTTTTTCTCCTGAAATACTCGGTCGCTCTCATATTTCCCACGACCTCGCCGTTTAAAATAACCTGTGAGCCTTTGTCCGAAGTCGGCTTTAAAAGAATGGGATTCATAAGAACACTCGGTTCGATTTTTGCAGCCTCCGCCTGCATAGCCTGGGCGCGTCCCATTTCAAGACCGTTCGATGTAACGTAGGAATTAAGAGCCATATTCTGAGATTTAAAAGGAGCCGCCGAATATCCGTCCTGATGAAAAATACGACACAACGCCGCCGCAAAAAGACTTTTTCCGACATTTGACATAGTTCCCTGAATCATTATAGATCTTGCCATTTTAATACCCTTTCGTTCTCTGAATTTTTAGAAGAGCAATTATTAACGCCTCGTTTTCAGCGTGTGTTCTGACTGCGATCCTGAAAAAGTTTTCGTTCAGATTTTTATAGTTTCCACAGCTTCTGACTGCGATTTTATCTTCAAGAAGCCATCGGTCGATCGGCAAAGACGTTTTAAAAAAAATAAAATTTGCGCAAGGTTCAAACACCTTGAAATTCAGCTTCCTTAGATTTTCGGTCAAAAATTCCCTTTCTTTTTTTACAGCTTCAACCGTTTTTAGAATATATTCTTTTTCACCCAAAGCCGCGCAGCCTGCTGTCTGGGCAACAGCAGAAACATTCCAGCACTGTCCGAAGCTCTCTGCTTTTTCGCAAACATACTTATCTTTGCATATCATATACCCCAAACGAACTCCCGCCATAGCAAAAATCTTTGTAAATGCCTTGATTATCACAACATTGTCAAACTCGGGCTTTACCGAATAAAGCTCTTTGTTCTCGACAAAATCAAGAAAGCATTCGTCAATGACAAAAGTAACATTTTGTTCAATGCATTTGTTTATAATTTTTTTCATAATTGCGGGGTCTGTCAGATTCCCAACGGGATTGTTCGGATTGCAAAGGAATAACATATCAATGCCTTTTATTTTTGAAATGATTCGCTCGTCAATTTTAAAATCGTTCTCTTCCGAAAGACAATGGTACAAAACCTCGCAATCAAACGTTTCCAATGCCTTTTCATACTCGGAAAAAGTCGGCGACGGAACAAGCGCCCTTTTAGGTTTAAGCGCTCCGACTATTTTGTAGATCAAATCAGCCGCTCCGTTTCCGCAGACAATATTATCAACACCGACATTTTCAAATTCCGCTATCGCAGACTTTAATTTTTTGCACCTGACATCGGGATATTTTTCAAATTCCAAAACGCTGTTTATAATTGCAGCTTTTACCGAATCGGGCATTCCGAGCGGATTTATGTTTGCGGAAAAATCGAGATCGATCTCACGGGAATAAACATCTCCGCCGTGAACGTGTTTTATCATAAAAATGCCCCCCACACAAATGCTCTCAGAAGAACCGACAGCAAAAGCATTATTACGGTCGTACAGTACATCAGCCTGTTGGATCTTTTTATATCTTCATTTTCTACAGGGCGGCTGTCATCTCCAATGCTTTTTTTTCGAACAAGCTTTCCAAAGTAGTAGGCATCTCCCCCGAGCCTGACTCCGAGAGCGCCTGCGCAAACACTTTCGGTCTGCGCCGAATTGGGACTCGAATGATTCAAACGGTCACGCTTCCATATTCTGAAAGCATTGGCGCCGTCAAAGCCGAGAATATAAGCCGCTGCTATCATAACAAGAGCGGTCAGCCTGGACGGGATAAAATTAAGAACATCGTCGAGCTTTGCGGCAAAAAATCCGAAGTCTTTATACTTATCATTTTTGTAGCCTATCATAGAGTCCATTGTGTTTGCGGCTTTATAAAAATACCCCAGCGGCGCACCTGACAGCGTCATAAAAATAAGCGGCGCCGTTACACCGTCCGACGTGTTTTCTGCAACGGTTTCGACTGCCGCTTTGATTATTCCGCTTTCGTCAAGAGTTGCCGTATCACGTCCTACGATCATTGAAACAGCCTTTCTTGCTCCCTCGATATCGCCATTGCCGACCGCATTATAAACCTTCATGCTCTCACATTTCAAACACCTCGGAGCAATCAGATAATAACACAAAATCCCCTCGACAGCCGCGCCGAACCACGCATTCAATCTATAGCAGACCGAGCATATAAAAAACGGAACAGCCGTTGATATTAACAACACAGAAATCGCAAGTAAAAAACCGGACAGCTTTTCTTTTTTGGGAAATTTTTTTCTGAAAAAGCTTTCAAAACCGGAGATCATCTTTCCGATAATTCTTATCGGGTGAGGAAAGTTATACGGATCGCCGAATATCAGATCCAATGCAAAGCTTAGAACCAAAGGCAAGATAAGTTGAGCTGTATTCATAAAAACTCCTCGATAACAAAAATTTTTCCATGTTTATATTCACACGAATATCCTCCGCAGTTTTTGACCTGACTGTCGTAGAAGCTTCTCTTCTCTGAGGAAAACCGTTCAAGAACAGCCATGATCGTACCGCCGTGAACAACATAGGCTATGCTTTTATATTCCGAAAGCTCCGACACCGATTTTAAAAACTCTTCGCAGCATCTGTTCACAAATCCCGCATGATCTTCACCGTTTGGAAAAGGAAGCGTACCCATGCTGTCTATCCATTTTTGATAATAAGCATTCGAACCGAGATCGCTGTAATTTTTCCCCTCAAAGTCACCGAAATCACATTCACGAAAACCGCTGTAAATTCTTATTTCTTTTTTTGGATAGATAATTTTCGCAGTTTCCACACAGCGTTTCATCGGACTTGCGGCAACAATATCCGTGTCTGGGTAATTTCTTTTCAAAAGCTCCTCAATTCCCGTTTGGCATAAGGGTTCATCGGTTTTTCCGATATAGCGGTGTTCCGAGTTTCCTGTGGTTTTTGCGTGCCTGATAAAATACAGTTTCATAGTTTTATCCCTTTATTTTAACGGCTGTGCCGCAGATCACACGCTCAACCGACAAAGCTTTTTCCGCAAGCAAGCAGCCTGTTCGTCCGACCTCTTCACGCCATTGTCTTTCGAATCTTTCAAGCGGAATTATACCGTTTCCTATTTCATTCATGATGATCACAACATTCGGATTGGTTTTCAAAAATTCGTTTGTAAACGCTTTCGGATCGCAGTTTTTTTCAAGCAGCTTTTTTATTTGGAGTTCATAATTGCATACGCATTTTGCCGTGGTTTTATCGGTTATGATCTCTTTTGAACAGTCTTTGATATCGTCATGCTTAAGGTTATATTTTTTCATTGCGTGATCTCGTTTTCCCGAGTATGAACCGCCTATTATTAAGTTCAAAAATATCATCTCCTTATTATAGCTTGGAAATCACCTGAATTATTAGCGATGCGAAGCTTATTAAAGTTTTGATCAAACTTTTTCAAAAGTTTACGGTTTCCAAAGGCAGAGCCGGTTACGGCAAAGCCTAATCCCTTTAGGGAGTCGCCGTCGTGCCGTCGGAGAAACACCTTAGCGTTCACCCCTAAAAGGGCTGAATTCTCAAAACAGTCCGTTGGACTGTTTTGAAAAGAGGTGCATTTTGGCAGAAAATGCACCTAAGTTCAGGTTAAAACATAGTATTCTCGCCGTTACACGGCGACGCAAAACGTTCAGCCATCGGCATGGGCAGAGTAAGGAGTTCGTTTTCGCAGTCTTTTTCCCAACAGCATATTAAGTGTCGAGCCAAAAGTGCCGTCCTCGGCTGCTGCTCAATCTGTCAACGGAACTTATTCGGTTACGGCAGGTCTTGTGTAAGTTTTTATCGGAAGTTTATCCCTCTTGGCTCGGCAATTCGCTTCGCTCTTGCCTGCTTGGTTATTTACATCGTTATTTATTGTCTATTTTATTTTGTTTTTCTTTGCCTTTCCTGCTTTCGCTTCATATGCTTTTGCTATAACCAAACTTTTGAGGGCGCTGCCCACACCCGCAAGCCTTTGAAAAGGCCCCTGCGAAACTTTAAGAAGCTTCGCAGCGCTAATAATTTAGGCAATTTCAAATGTCGTTTACTATAGCTGCTGCTAAATTCGAAATAACGGCAGCTCCCAATATAACAAGCTCACACACCTGCAAAAACCACCCGGCTGTATCACCGGTTATTCCTCCGAATTTTTTATACGCAAAATTTTTGTAGTACAGACAAAAAACTCCGCACCCGATAAGCGTAGTTATTCCGCAAACCATATTAATTATCAACATTGCGCAAGCCACAGCCAGAATAAAAATCACTTCCGTTGTAACAACCGCTTTTTTGTGAGCAGGCTTTGAAAAGCTCTGCAAGGCACCTTCTCTCTTTGCGCACCTGAAAGTTACGGCAAAAAGTCCGCTCAGCGCCCTCGACATTACAAAACCCAAAGCCGTGATCAGCATTACATCAAGAGATTCTATCTGCGACAAAAATCCAACCTGCAAAATAAAATATACCGCAAGATGTATCGCGCCAAATGCGCCTATTCTTGAATCGCTCATAACCTCAAGCATTTTTTCACGGCTTCCGAAACACGCTTTTGCGTCGCTCACATCGCAAAAACCGTCAAGGTGTATCCCTCCCGTCAAAAACACGGGTACAACCGCTGCAACAGCCGCAAAAAGCAGTTTGTCGGCATTTAAAAAATTATTACAAATAAAAAACCATAAGACGCTCACAATTGCTTCAACTGCGCCAACAAGCGGAAAAAAACACAGCGAATAACGTCGGTTCTCCTCTTTCCATTCAACGCTCGGCACGGGGATTGCGGAATACATCAGAAATGCCGACAGCAGCGACCTTATCAGAAACACGGCGGCAGTTCCCCTTTCAAAACATAAGGTAACCCAAAAACGGCTTCGATAACACAGTCCGCTTCTTTGGCAATTGTTCGGTTAAGCTCACCCAATGCTTTGACATATTCCATAGTTTCGGGCGAGTACAACACACCGTCATCTCCAACCTCGCTTGTAACAACAACGAAAAGGCTCGCTTTGTCCGAAAGCTTCTTTATGCCCGCTGCGATTTTGGAAACCGGGTCTTTTTCGTAACATGAAAACATTTCGTTGGCGCACAAGTTGCCCAGACATTCAAGCAGTGCACAGCAGTTTTTTTCAAGCTCGAGTTCATGAATATCGGTGTATTTTTCAACTGTTTCAAAGCATTTGTCACGACGAATTTCACGATGACGCTCTATCGCTGCGTGCGCCTCATCTCCGAAAGGCTGCATACAAGCAACATACACACGTTTGCCGTTTGACGACGTTATTATTTTCTCTGCCAAAGCAGATTTTCCGTTTTTGCTTCCTCCCGTTATCAATATCAGCATAACTCCTCATACCTTTCCATTGAAAGCTGTTCGAATCGGTGAGATGAATCGTAAATCTCCATTGCGCCGTCAAGAAGCGGCAGCAAAAGCGCGCCGCCTGTCCCCTCTCCCAAATGCATTCCGGCATTTATAACAGGAGTCACCCCGATAAAATCGAGCAGCTTCCTGCCGCAAGGTTCTTTTGAAACGTGCGAAGCTATCATAAAATCACGTGACCTCGGTTCGATAAGATATGCCGCAGCGGCGGCGGCAGCCGAGATAAACCCGTCAATTACGATCGGGATCCTGTATACAGCCCCTCCCAAAAACAAGCCTGTCATGCCTGCAATATCGAATCCGCCAAGCTTTGCAATCAGATCAACCGGATCGTTGATATCCGGCTTGTTCACTTTTATTGCTTTCCGAACAACGTTAATTTTTCTCTTTAATCCCTCGCTGTCAAGCCCTGCCCCTCTGCCTGTGACCTCTTCGGGTGATAAAGACAAAATGGCCGCCGACATTGCCGCAGCTGTCGTTGTGTTGCCTATTCCCATTTCACCGGTGACGATAATCTTATATCCGTTTTTTTTGCAGTCGGAAGCTATGTCAATTCCGGCTTTTATCGCCTGTAGAGCTTGTGTCCTTGTCATTGCTCTTCCTTTTGCTATGTTGTCTGTTCCGTATGCAGTTTTTTTATTCACTAATTTATCCGACACACAACTTTCTTTCATTCCGATATCGACAGCAATAACGTCGGAATCAAATTTTTTCATAAGAACGTTTATGTTTGAAGTCCCGTTTGCAATTGCATTTGCAACAACCGCCGTAACGCTTTGACCGCTCTGCGAAACGCCCTCGCACACAACTCCGTTATCTGCGCACATTATCACTGCGATTCGTTTATCAAGTCTGAAATTCTCATCGGAGAATATCCCCGATATTTTTATAACAATATCTTCAAGCAAACCTAAGCTGTGCAATGGTTTTGCAACATCATTCCATTTTCTTTTAGAGCGTTCCTGCGCCTGCTTGTCAAGAGGTTTTATTGTTTTTATCCTATCCATTTTTCTTACCGTATTCTTCGCATTTTATAATAAAGTTTTCAACAGCCTGAACATTTGCATAAAAATACAAGTGCGGAAAACCGAAATAGCTGCTGTGGTCACAATGTACGCAGCTGTAACTTGCCGAACCGTTTGCTTTTGCCGCGGCAAAGTCCTCTCCGCAGCTGTCACTGTCCCAATAATGAAATTCATGCGCTTTGAGTGCCTGTCCTTTTTTGCAAAGCAGATTATCGTTTTTGCTTGTCAATGTTACGTAACCGAAACGCTGCAGTCTGTCGGTTTTAAAGCACCGCCCCGAAACCGCTCCGACGCCCGGAAAAAACTTTCCGTCAGCGTTCTCGAAGGATTCATGCAGATACATAAATCCTCCGCATTCTGCGATCGTCGGAACGCCTGAACTAATTTTATTTTTTATGTCGGCAAGCATGGACTTGTTTTCGGACAGCCTTTTTGCATAAAGCTCGGGATACCCTCCGACAAGTATCATTCCGTTAATATTTTCGGGCAGACATCTGTCGTGCAGAGGAGAAAAAAATTCAACTTCACACCCGCTGCGTCTAAGAAAATCCAGATTGTCACGATATAAAAAGCTAAAAGCTTCATCTTTTGAAACGGCTATTTTCGCTTTATGGTTCGGCTTGTTTTTCAAAGGGTCGAGTCCCGTCAAAACAGTTGTTTTTTTTGATAATTCTATAATTTTATCTATTAAGATATTTTCCCCGGCAAGGCGGGCGAGCGAGTCGGTTTTTGCTTTCAGCAAAGCAATGTCGCTGTCTGCGGCAAGTCCCAGATGCCTGCTTTCGATGATCAATTCTTTATCAAAAGGCAAATGTCCGAGATATAGAGTGTTAAATTCTTCGCACAAAGCCTTTGCAGTTTCGACAAGACTTTCGGGCAGTCTGTTAAAAATAAATCCCACAATATTGTTTGGATTTCTGTAGGTCAAAAATCCCTTCATAACCGCCCCCAGCGAGCCGCTCATACCCTTGCTGTCTACAACCAGGACAACGGGAGTTTTTACTGCAAGTGCAGTGTCACACGATGAGAACGACTTTCCCACACCGTCATAAAAACCCATGACGCCCTCGATCAAAGACATCTCACGATCGGAGCTTTGTAGCAAATAATTCAGCGTGTCACCGCCGCAAAACCAACTGTCAAGATTGTGAGAGGGAGTTCCTATAATTCGGCTGTGAAATATGGGGTCAATATAATCGGGGCCGCATTTGAAGGAATCGACTTTGATATTTTTTTCTGTCAGGGCTTTCAAAAGGGCAAGTGTGACTGTAGTTTTTCCGCAGCCGCTGTGTGTTCCCGATATCATAATTCTACTCATTTTTAAAGCTCCGCTCTATGATAAAAATTGGATTTTCCGCTTTCAGCATCGTGTGATTTCCGACAGTATTCGTGCGTGTCACGGCAATTTGCGTAACATTGCACAAAAGTCCGTATTGACCGAATGTTTTCAAACAGCTCCCAAGCGTTTCAAGAGAAACGGACGTAACTACAATTCTTGCGCACGAATTTTTTGTTACGGCAGTTTTTACAATATTTTCCAGTTTTCCACCCGAACCCCCGATAAAAACGCAGTCGGGCGCAGGAAGATTTTCAACTGCGGAAGATGCTTCACCCAATATTATTTCAATATTGTCGCACCTGAATTTATGTCTGTTTTTTTCCGTAAGAATTACCGCATCGGAGTTTTTCTCAACGGCGTAAACTTTACCCGACGGGCATCTCATTGCGGCTTCAACCGAAACAGAACCTGTTCCGCAGCCTATATCCCAGCAAACGTCGTTTCT
>CACYDY010000359.1 GCA_902773245.1 uncultured Ruminococcus sp. | reverse complement strand
TTAAGTTCAAATTGCTTACAAAAAGGATAATTTTGGTACTTCTTTTTGCGTACGCTGTCATTTGTATAATTTTTTACTAAATTCATAGTATATCGTTTGAAAGTTTGGAAATAAATTAAGTTGTTTTATCAAATAAACTCTGTTATAATATGAATGTAATTTTTTTGTTGAAACTTTTGCCAGTTTATGGTAGAGTGTAATAGCCGATTTTTTTTTACTAACTTGTTTTTTAATAAAATAATCTATGTTTTTTATATCAAGGCTATAACTTCACCAAAATCCGGTCATTATAATATTATCAATAACAATTATATCAGCAAGGTGCGATAAATGAAAAATACTACGAAAAAAGTTTTGATATTTTTTTTAGCGATCTCACTCATGTTTTCGGCAGCTTCATGCCGTGAGGAGCAGCCGCATCCGGAAGAACAGATAATTTCTTTTGATCTCGATACCGACCCTTTAACGCTTGATCCTCAAATTGCAGATGACTACTCATCATATATGCTTATTACCAATATTTTTGAAGGTCTGGTGAGAACGGATTCCGACGGAAGCATCAAAAACGGAATCGCAAAGGATTGGGATATTTCCGATGACTCAATGACTTATGTTTTTCATCTTTACGACAACACCAAATGGAGTAATTCCACTCCTGTAACGGCAGATGATTTTGTTTTCGGAATTACCCGTGCCCTGACGAAATCTACCGGCAGCGAAGATGCAACGGATCTGTTTCTTATCAAAAACGCTTCATCATATTACAACGGCGAATCAGACAAAGACAGTCTGGGCATCAAAGCTCTTGACGATACCACTCTTCAAATTGAGCTTGAATATGAATCAAACGCTCTGCTGCAAATACTGACAGAACCGGTTGCAATGCCCTGCAATGAGGAGTTTTTTAACTCAACAAAGGGTAAATACGGAAAGTCCCAGGAGCTTATTATTACAAACGGACCTTTTAAAATTCGTGACAACTATGGCTGGGATCATGAAAAATATATATACATCAGACGAAGTGAAAATTACAATGCAGCCAATCCGTCGGTGCCTCTCGGAGTGAATTTCAACTTTATTTCTCACTCCGACGACCCTATAACGGCTCTTCTGAACGGAGATACGGACGTCTGTGAAATTTACGGAGATCAACTGGACGAAGCCAGTGAAAAAGGGCTTAACATCACTACAAATACAAACACTCTCTGGGGGATCTGTTACAACACCGACATCACGGCTTTCAAAAACGCAAAGCTGAGAGTATCGCTGTTCAGTTCTCTAAACAGAAACTATCTGCTCAAAGACGTTCCCGAAAGCTACGTCAAAACTTCTCAGCTCATAGCGGACGGCGTTCTTTTTGCAGGCAGAAATTACCGTGATACCGCAGGAACCTTCGAGCTTGATAAAACCAACAACTATGCCGCTATGTACAGCAAAGGCATCAGCGAATTAAAAGAAAAAAATATCGAAGTCAAATCAAGCTACACAATTCTTTATCTTGATGATGATACTTCTTCGAATATTGTTAATTCTATAATAGAGGTTTGGAATGATCTTTCCGGCTGTTATTTCAACAAACAGCCTCTCTCCCGCAAGGAGCTTGAAGAGCGTATCAACAGCGGAGATTATGAAATTGCGATTGCGCCGCTAAATACGGCGGTCGACTCTCCAATGGAATTTTTGTCAAAATTCACTTCGGATTCTCCAAACAACTACATTAACCTCAACTATCCGGCTTACAACGATTTTATTGAAACAGCGATCTCGGAGAGCGGCGAAAACTCTGTTAACGCTTTGATGGACGCAGAAAGCTATCTGATAAATTACGGCTATCTGTATCCGTTATATTATGAAAGCCGATACTATGCGTCACACCAAAACGTAAACGGTGTAATATTCGACACTTCGGGAGAAGCCCTTGATTTTACACAGGTTGAAAAGATTACACAGGAGTGATTTTGTGAGAATAATTGATATTTCCAAAGAAGCATTTACTGCGCCAAATTATGACGACGACCCTCAGCCGCACTACAAATGGCATCGAAACATAAAAAACGGTTCGGAATATAATTTGTCAATTATCAACATGACGACCCATACCGGAACGCATCTTGATGCGCCGCTGCACTATTTTAGCGACGGCGACAGTGTGGACAGCTTGACTCTTGAAAAATGCTACGGCGCCTGCACCGTCGTCACTATCAACGGTGTTCTGACAGGTGAGGATATGGACAAGCTTTTGCCCTACTGCAAAAAAAGACTTCTTATCCACGGCAGAGGACGGGCGTCACTGGAGCTTAGCGCCGCAAGAGTTCTTAATGAAAACGGCATTGTTCTCGTTGGGATCGACTCGGTTTCAATATCATTCAGCGAACAGGAAGAAGCCGTTCACCGGGAGCTGCTTTCCAACGGGACTCTTATTCTTGAGAATCTCGATCTTGAAAACGCTGCGGACGGTAACTATATTCTCAGTGCTTTTCCCTTAAAATTGGGCGGACTGGAAGCTTCGCCTGTCCGCGCGGTTCTTTTTGCAAAATAATCGGACAATACCTATTAAATAGTTTATATAATAATTAAAGAAAAGAAAAAAGGAGATTTTCAAAATGAAAAAGTATGATGCGTGTGTTTTCGATTTGGACGGAACACTGATCGACAGCTTGGGTGACCTTGCGTCGTGCTGCAACGAAGCTCTTTCACTTTATGAGCTTCCTACTCACAATATCGAGGAGTACAGATATTTTGTAGGCAGCGGCATTAAAAACCTCATCAAAAGAAGCATGGGAAGCAAAGCAGATGATGAAAAGCTTTTCATCTCGGTTTACAGAGCTTTCAATATGCTCTACGAAGTCAAATGTCTGGAAAAAACAAAGCCCTATGACGGTATTATAAAAATGCTGTCTAAGCTGAAGGAAAGCGGTGTTAAGGTTGCCGTTCTGTCCAACAAGTCCGACGAGTTTGCAAATCGCATTGTAAACGCTCTTTTCGAAAAGGGAGAATTTGACGTTGTTTGGGGCAAAAAGGAAAACTTCCCCATAAAACCCGAGCCTGAGTCGCTCTATGCCGTTCTTGACGAATTAAAATGCGACAAAAGCAAATGCCTTTACATCGGCGACAGTGACGTTGACGTCATAACCGCAAAAAATGCCGACATACATTTCTGCGGTGTTGAATGGGGATTCCGAGGTGAGGAAGAACTCAGCACGGCAGGCGCCGAAACTATAGTTAAGAACCCCAACGATATTCTTAATTTGGTGTGCGCATAATGATCAAAGTTAACTACCAAAAAGAACTTGACAAACTGATCGGGGAAAATTCCCATTATGCTCCGACATTGCTGCTTCATAGCTGCTGCGCTCCATGCAGCAGCTATGTTATAGAATACTTGTCAAATTATTTCAAAATAACTGTGTTTTACTACAACCCCAACATAGCTCCCGATGAGGAATACTCTTTCAGGAGCAGCGAACAGAAACGTCTTATCTCCGAAATGAAAACAAAATATCCCGTCACCTACACCGACGAAGAATACAACAGCAGCGAGTTTTACAATGCGGTCAAGGGACTTGAAAAAGAACCCGAGGGCGGAAAGAGATGTGAGAAATGCTTTGCGCTTCGACTGGAAAGAACCGCTCAAAAAGCCGCAGAACTCGGGTTTGATTATTATGCGACCACTCTAACGATAAGTCCGCTAAAAAATGCTCAATTGATCAATGACATCGGTATTTCCTTAGCAGAAAAATACTCTGTAAAATGGCTTCCCTCCGATTTCAAAAAAAAGGGCGGCTACAAAAGATCAATTGAGTTGTCTAAGATTTACAGCTTGTATAGACAAAATTACTGCGGCTGCATTTTTTCAAAAGCCGAGTCCTCAATGCGTAAATCTTAGGGGCAAAGTCTAAGGCGGGCGGTAAAATTATCAAACCAAAAAATTCGGTGTGCGTATTTCGCCCGCCGCTGACAGTTTTTATCTGACTGATCGATAAATTATCATCATATATACCACCCACAAATCATGAGATTTGTGGGTGAATTTTCTTCTATAGTTAATAAAAATAAAAATTCTCCCTAACAATTTGACAAATTATATCAAACGCTTATTTTGATAAAAGCCATTAAAAACCTTTGACTGTTTGAGTGGATTATGCTACAATTGAGATGTGCAAAGAAGAGAGATTTTTAGAAGAGATCAGAAGAGAAAAGGAATAAAGGTGTACGAATATGGATATTTTCTCATTATTTACGTTATGCGGAGGGCTTGCGTTTTTTCTGTTCGGAATGTCTATGCTGTCGAACGGCCTCGAAAAAATGGCAGGCGGTAAACTTGAGTCGTTCCTCAAGAAAAATACTGAAAACAAACTGAGAGGGCTTTTGCTCGGCGCTGCCATCACAGTCGCCATTCAATCGTCATCGTCGGTCACGGTTATGCTTGTCGGTCTTGTAAACTCGGGTATCATGCAGCTTGGACAAACAATTGGGGTAATCATGGGTTCTAACATAGGAACGACTGTCACGGCTTGGCTTCTTGCCACGGCAGGCTTGGAGAGCGATAACTTATTTATACGGCTTATCAAC
Organism: uncultured Ruminococcus sp.; assembly: GCA_902773245.1. Lineage (GTDB taxonomy): Bacteria > Bacillota > Clostridia > Oscillospirales > Acutalibacteraceae > RUG592. The sequence continues at coordinate 2,262 of CACYDY010000359.1, read as the reverse complement.
CCCGATTCATTCGCTCCGCTCTTGTCACTTATGGGTATACTGTTTTATGCATCATTCAAATCCGACAAGAAAAAGAGTATCGGAACCGTTCTTATCGGTTTTTCAATACTAATGACGGGCATGGATATGATGAAGGATTCGTTAGCACCGCTCGCTTTGGATCCTCGATTTGAAAAATTTCTGCCGCTGCTTAATAATCCTGTTATTGCAGTTTTGATCGGTGTAATTGTAACCGCACTTCTTCACAGCTCAGCCGCTTCGGTCGGCTTGCTTCAGGCGCTTGCCATGAATGGCATTGTAACTTATTCGATGGCTTTACCTATCGTTATGGGTCAGAATATAGGAACCTGCGTGACTGCACTTATTTCCAGTATCGGCGTAAGCAAAAACGCAAGACGCGTTTCCCTCATACACCTTTTATTCAACGTGATCGGTACGATAGTATTTTTATCCGCTTATCTGATCGTTGACGCAGCAATAGTCATTCCTATTTCGGCTGTTTCTATAGACGGCTTTGGAATTGCACTCACTCACAGCGTTTTCAATGTTGCAACGACTATACTTCTCTTCCCTTTCATCAAACAGCTTGAAAAATTTGCTAATTTTATTATAAAAGACGATATTTCCACGGGCGAAGAACCTCAGGAGGTTTACACATTCATCGACGATCGTCTGCTTTCCACTCCCTCGGTTGCCATTCGTGAAAGCAACAGCAAATGCAAGAAAATGGCAGGTATTGCCAGAGATACTATTTTCATGTCGCTTGATCTTGTTGACAAATACGACAAAAAAACCAGCGCAAAAATTCTTGAGAACGAAGACCTATTGGATATGTATGAGGACAAGCTCGGAACATTTCTCGTGAAGCTTTCGGGAAAAGAACTGTCGGCAATCGACAGCCAAAGCATTTCACGACAGCTCCACACTATAGGAGATTTCGAACGAATCGGCGATCATGCGGTAAACATTCAGCAGGTTGCGGAAGAGATCCACGAAAAGAATCTGCATTTTTCACAGGCTGCCCAAAAAGAGATCTCTATTATAAAAAGCGCTTTGACCGAGGTTCTTGGAACAACTATAGAAGCTTACACAAAAAACAATGTATCGATCGCCAAAAAGGTCGAACCTCTTGAAGAAGCGATCGACCACCTTATTATCGAAGCAAAGGCAAACCACATCAAAAGGCTTAAAGCCGGAGAATGCTCGATCGAACTGGGCTTTGTACTTTCTGATTTTTTAACCAACTGCGAGAGAGTTTCCGATCACTGTTCGAATGTAGCCATTGCAATTATCGAAACAAGTCAGTTTTCATTTGACACACATGAGTATATCAACAGCGTAAAGCGTACCGAGAATGCCGAGTTTAAAAACGAATACGAAATGTATAAAAATAAATACTCTTTTTAATAGTATTCCCTGTCAGCCCGACAGGGATTATATTATTCCTAAAAATATGCAGCAATTTGCTGTTGTGTGCAATAATTTTTCGTATTTCCGTAATTTTTGACGGTTTTTGCGTGGATGTTCAATAAAAGTTTATAAATAACTGTTGTTTTTTTCTTTCAAATGAAGTATAATTAATAGTGAGATTTATAATAGTTAGAGAGGATGGGGTTTTATGCTTGATAAAACAAGAGTTTTTTCGCTGACAGATAATGAAGAGGGTATCAAGGCTTCTTTGATCGTTGTCTATGACGCACTTAAAGAAAAGGGGTATAATCCCGTCAATCAGATAGTAGGCTATATCGTTTCCGAAGATCCTACGTATATAACTACACACAAAAATGCGAGAAATATTATCAGAAAGATTGATCGAGATGATTTGCTTGAAACTCTTGTTAAATCATTTCTTGACGTGAACTGAGGAGAGAAAAAATGTCACAGCAAAATTTAATTTACAAAAACAAACCGCTCGTAAGAAGCGGTAATACTATCTATTACGGCAATATGTCAGACAAATACATTGTTTGTATGCAGATCGAATCATCGAAAAAGATCGAAAACCTCGATGTTGCAGACAAGGTGACCGTACAGCTGCTTTCAACTGATCCCGAACTTAGCAAAAGAAAAAGACTGATTAAAACCACAAAAAAGGACGGTCTTTTTTCGGCGATCGACATCGCCGAAGCATGGCTCAAAAGATACTGCAAAGCAGATGACAAACAAAAGAAAGAATAAGGAACTGTGAAGAAATAAATTTTCAATTTATGCTTAGGATAATTTGTTCTGAACAAGGCAAATTTTCGCAGGAATACTGGCGTA
>CACYDY010000358.1 GCA_902773245.1 uncultured Ruminococcus sp. | reverse complement strand
TCCAAAGGCAGAGCCGGTGACGGCGAAGCCTAATCCCTTTAGGGAGTCGCCGTCGTGCCGCCGGCGAAACACCTTAGCGTACAGCCCCTTGCAAAGGGCTGTAGTATGCCTCCGGCGGGCAAGGGCGCTGACCTTGCAACCTGCCCGTACCCCAAGGGCACTTCCTACGGGCGCCTTTTGAAAAAAGCGGGGCAAAAACTTTAATTGTCCTCTTTCAATCTTTTTGTGCAATTTTTTAAATTGCTCATTTATAGTTGCAACAAAAAACCAAAACGAACGTTTCCGCTTGAATCACGGACGTTCGTTTTGGTTAGGAGAAAAATCTATGGCAATGTAGAAGTTATCAATTTTGCAATGCAGCTTGGCGGAACCTCGCTAAAACTATAAAACCTAAAACTATAAAACTCGGCGTCAAATTTCGGTAACTCTGATCCTGTCGAAATCTATTCCGCTCTGCCCGATAACAATATCCTTTATCGCAACAAGAAGATCCGATCTCAGCTCCTTTCCCGTCACAACAATACTGCACTCACCGTTCTGAATAAAAGCGATACAATCCTTAAATCCTTTCGCTTTGACAAGGCTTTCAATGTTAGACTGCTGCTGTATTGTGTTTGAAAGGTCGTTGAGCTGTTTGACGGCTTCTTCCTTCCCCTTCGAACCGGTGTCGCTTGCTTCAACAATACTTCGCGCAAGATCGGTCAGTTCGTCCTGAGTCTGATTGCGTTCAAGGCGTACTTTTGAAAAATACTCCTCCGTTTCAGAAAGCTGTGACGATGTGTCCGATATTTTTGTTTCATTCCTTTTCGAAGCCGTGTCCTGCGTCGAGATCCCCGCATTCACATAATGAGCGACTCCCAGATCATCATCACTCTGATTTGCGCCCGGCTTATCCGAATTTGCGCCCAGCTGCCAATTCAAATAAACCGCTGCTCCGAGAAGCACTACCATCGCAGACATTATCATTTCTCTTTTTCCGAATTTCATATTATACCTCCGTAATGCTGATTATTAAGGAACCACTGATTAAATCACTGATTTGTTAATAGGCCTTTCATGCAGAGTCGATAAAACCTAATCCGTTACGAAAACCTTTCCGCTTGAAATATTCAAAACGCTTGAAACTGCTTTTGTCACCTTCTCTTTTGTCACCTGGCTGCCGCCTCCGTCGCAAACTATCAGCACTCCTCTGATTCTCGGCATGACCTGTTTTTGCAGTATTGTGGTTTCGCTTCCGTCTTTATTTTTGATAATCACATATCTGTTCTCCTCCTTGTATTCTCCCTCGCTGTCGGCAGAGCCTTCTTCTCCGCTTTTTGAAGCTTTTTCGTCTATGTTCTTTTCCACTGCGTAAACATCTTCTATTGTGCTGTCCATTGTTATCAGTATCTGAACGTTTCCCGTTCCGTCAATTGCCGAAACGATTCTCTCAAGCTCATCTTCAAGCTGTTTTCGATAACTCTCCACAGTCATCGGCTGATCTGTGTCGGGGGGCTGTTCGGGCGGCGCCTGAGAACCTTCGCTATGTATTAACTCGGAAACGAATATCAACAGAATGCCTGCTATCCCAAGTATAACGATAACTGTTTTTTTCTTGTCACCCGACAAATTTGAAAGAATCTTTTTGAGCGTCAATTTTAATTTTCCTTTCCTTTTTATTTTCTATCTGACAACCACATCTGCGTCCAGCCCCAGGCTTTTATATATATCATCGGTAATCGCGTCCAGTTTGTCAGAATCGGCGCTGTCAACGGTGATTCTCACCTTGTCAATAAATATGCGGTTATCGTCGTCAATATCCGTATAGATCTCAATATTTTTTGATTTTACATTCATTTTGGTAAGCCGCTGTTCAACAAGAGAGCTTACGTTGCTTTTAAACACTTCTTCCGTTGTTCGGTTAAGCCAATCGGTGTTTTCTTCAAATGCGTAATTTTCGGGCGCTGTTTCAAAATCGGGAACTTCAAAGCTTTCAAGCGGTGACGCAAAACAAGTTAAAACCAACAGTCCGAGAATAAAATACATTGATTTTTTCACTCCGCCCTCAGGCAGAAGCTTTTCGGCAGCGGCAACGGCAGCCGAACAAACGCAAAGCTCCGCAACCCAGATATTTAAACCTTCCATTTAACCACCAACTATAATAACAATTGCGGTACTGATAATATATATTACCATAATACACAGCAAAACTGCGCATATTGTAGAAACAACAGATGAAAGAGATGACAGCAAACAAGATGTTTTTGAAATTTTAAAAACATCACACACTGCGCCGCTGACCGTGAGAACAAACTGCCAGATCACGCACCTGACAACAGCAGGCAGGAAAATTGCAAACACCGCTGCCATTGCGGCAACGCCCACCCCGGATTTCAAAACAGTCACACAGCTTACGACAGTCTGATAAGCGTCGCTCAGCGAACCACCCACAAGCGGAACAAAATTGCTGATAGCAAATTTCACCGCCTTGTTGGAAAGGCTGTCCTCAGCGGTAGAAACAATTGACTTCATCGTCATGAACGCCACAAAAATAGACATACAAAACGTCAAAACCCAGCGAACAGTCTTTTTGAACATCTCGCTTACACCGTCAAGCGAAACTCTGTCGGAAACGGAAATTATCAGCGATATCGAGATAATACACTTGAGCAGCGGCACGGCCACTTTAGACAGAAGCTGCAAAATCGCATTGCTGACGTAAATCATAATACCGCAGTAAGAGCCAGCGCTGACAGCCTGCCCCGACGCAGCTATGAGCATAGAGATCACGGGAACATACACAAGCATAAAGTTGCTCGCATTCACGACGGTTTCGGAAAGCGACGAGATCAGCCCCAGCATTTGGGGCGCAAGCACCCCCGTTGAACACAGAGCGCAAACAAGAGTCAAAGTCGAGTCAAGCGAGCTGCCCAGAGTTCCCGACTTGAGAGTGTCAAACATCGCCGTTATCAAAATAATTCCGATAACACAAAGCAGTATTCTCAACGGCTCGTACAAATTTTCTTTAAGTATGTAGGACAGCCCGTCAAAGATATTTTCGACCGACATATTGCCGACTGTGTCGGGCTTGAAGCTGTCGAATTTAATTCTTTCGAGAAACTCTCTTGACTCATCGGGAATATGATACATCAGCTCGTCAGCTCCGCTTTCGTCATAAAGTCTGTCTATAATTTCGGCGGTATCGTCTGTTTCGGGCTTTTCCCATGCGCCTGCGCAAAGAATCCCCACATTAAAAACGGCAGCGATGAGTATTACCACAGCGCCGAGTTTAAAGCTTTTTTCTTTCATCTTTTCACTTCCTCTTTTTTACTGCCCTTATATTTAAATATATATTCGCCGTCTAAAAAAAATATGACCTTTCAAATCAAACCCGTGTAAAATTCTCCCCGCCGTCAGCGATCGTAACTTCATACCTGATATAACGTCACACAAACAAAACCGCCTTCGTCTTTTTTAACGAAAGCGGTTTAATATTTTATGTTATTATCTATCCTTCGGTACTATAAGGGTCACATTCTTACGCAGGCGATGAAGTAACCTAACC
>CACYDY010000357.1 GCA_902773245.1 uncultured Ruminococcus sp. | reverse complement strand
TGGGGGTATGGGTGACGTCAATAAATGTTAAATAAAACCAACATCTTGGGTCGACAGGAATAAATCCTTAAGTTGTGAACAGTGATTTTGTATCTGATCAAGCTGAAATATATAGGTTATTCATAATTGATCAAAAACACGTAATATTAATAATTTTTGATAATTATTAAAAAGGAGAAATGTGAATGTATAAGAGTGATATTGAGATCGCCCAGTCGGTGGAAATGAAAAATATTACCGAAATTGCTCAAACAGCCGGGATAGAGCCGAAATATCTTGAGCAGTACGGAAACTACAAAGCTAAAATCGACCTTTCTCTCATGAAAGAAAGCGGCAAAAAGGACGGAAAGCTCGTTCTTGTGACGGCTATTACTCCTACGCCGGCGGGAGAGGGAAAAACTACAACAACAATCGGTCTTGCAGACGGACTGAGAAAAATCGGAAAGAATGCAGTTGTTGCGCTTCGTGAACCGTCGCTGGGACCCGTTTTCGGAATCAAGGGCGGCGCAGCAGGCGGCGGCTACGCGCAGGTTGTGCCCATGGAGGACATAAACCTGCATTTTACGGGTGATTTTCATGCTATAGGAGCGGCGAACAATTTGCTTGCCGCTATGCTTGACAACCATATCTACCAGGGAAACTCGCTGAACATAGACCCCAGAAGAATAACATGGAAACGCTGTGTTGACATGAACGACAGACAGCTCAGATTTGTGACGGACGGCTTGGGCGGAAGAGTGAACGGTGTTCCGAGAGAGGACGGTTATGACATTACCGTTGCTTCCGAGATAATGGCGGTGCTTTGTCTTTCGGATTCGATAACCGATCTGAAAGCGAGATTGTCACGTCTTATAGTTGGCTACACATATGACGAAAAGCCCGTGACGGCAGGAGATCTGAAAGCGGCAGGCGCTATGGCGGCATTGCTCAAAGATGCGCTGAAGCCTAATCTCGTTCAGACCTTGGAAGGAACTCCGGCGCTGGTTCACGGCGGTCCTTTCGCAAATATTGCGCACGGCTGCAACTCGGTTACGGCAACTAAAATGGCAATGAAGCTTGGCGACTATGCAATAACCGAGGCGGGCTTCGGCGCTGATCTCGGCGCAGAGAAGTTCCTCGACATCAAGTGCAGATTTGCAGGGCTTACACCGTCTGCCGTTGTAATCGTTGCGACCGTAAGAGCACTTAAAATGCACGGCGGCGCGGCAAAGTCCGAGTTGGGCGAGGAGAATCTTGAGGCGCTCGAAAAGGGTATTCCGAATCTGCTTCGTCACGTTTCGAATATCAAGAATGTCTACAAGCTTCCGTCGGTAGTTGCTGTGAATCGTTTCCCGACAGATACCGACGCCGAGATAGAGCTGATCATTGATAAATGTAAGGAACTCGGTGTTAACGTTAAATTGTCAACTGTATGGGCTGACGGCGGAAACGGCGGCATTGAGGCTGCAAAAGAGGTTGTCAGACTTTGTGAGGAAGAACAGGGCGACTTTACGTATTGTTATGAGCTTGATGATCCAATTGAGGATAAGATCGAGAGTATAGTAAAGAAGATCTATGGCGGTGACGGTGTTATCTTTGAAACAAACGCCAAAAAGCAGCTTGAACAGATCAAATCACTCGGCTTTGACAAGCTTCCCGTATGTATGGCAAAGACTCAGTACAGCTTCTCCGACGATGCGTCAAAGCTTGGCGCACCCGAAGGCTTCAAAGTAACCGTTCGTAATCTTAAGGTTTCGGCAGGCGCCGGCTTTGTGGTTGCTCTGACAGGTAATATTATGACTATGCCGGGACTTCCGAAAGCTCCTGCGGCAGAGAGAATTGACGTTGACGAAAACGGTGTTATCAGCGGATTGTTCTGATGCGCAGAATAGTTTTCCACATATTTTCGAACCGATGTTAAAAACTTAAAAAAATGACGGCGATGCTAAATTCAGGTCGCCGTCATTTTTTAAGTTTTTGAAAGTTTTAGCAGCACAACCGGTTAAGTTATACTAAAAAACTAAAAGATTTGACATATTAAAGTTTTGATCAAACTTTTTCAAAAGTTTGCGGTTTCCAAAGGCAGAGCCGGTGACGGCGAAGCCTAATCCCTTTAGGGA
>CACYDY010000356.1 GCA_902773245.1 uncultured Ruminococcus sp. | reverse complement strand
GATTGCTCCAAAAAATGACGCTGTGCGGCATTTTTATAAAACCTTTGTGCATTTTGACTATTGTTTAATAGATTTGCTCATTTATAGGTTACAAAATAGTTGGGCGGCATTACCTGCGGGCGTGTGCCCGCAGCTTAATTTGATTTTTTCGATTGTGTGCCTGAAGCATTCTTTGAAGAATTATTCGAGTTATTTTGCTTTATTCTTCCCGTTGACTTGAAATATGCGTCAAACATCGCTTTGGCTGTATTCATTGAATAAGTGCCGTTTCCGCCGTGTTCAATAACGACCGCTATTGCTATTTCGGGTTTTTCGTAGGGCGCAAAAGCTATGAATGTGACGTTATCCGAACCGATATTCTCGGCAGTACCCGTCTTTGCGGCAACGGCTACGGGATATTTCGCAAAAACACTTTTTGCCGTTCCGTTTGTCGCAACCTGACGCATGCCTTCCTTGACAACCTGCATATTGTCTGTTGAAACACCGACCGTTTCAACAACATCGGGTTCAAGTCCGTTGTCGACAAGTACGTTTTTCTCGGTGTAATCGGTAATTTTATCAACAAAATGAGTCCTCAAACGAACTCCGTCGTTTGCAAGCGTGGCGGCGTATGTGGCAAGCTGGATAGGCGTGAACGAATTGTCCGACTGTCCGATAGCGGCTTGACAGGTGTTGCCTTCATACCAGACCTGTGAATCTCTGCCGGCAAGTATTCCCGTGTTCTCATATATTTCAATTCCGGTGTGAACGCCAAGACCGAATTTTTCGGCATACAGATCCATAGCGTTGATACCGAGCTGTCTGCCTACGTCTGCAAAGAAATAGTTGCATGAATCTCTAAGAGCGTCACGGACTGTTTCGGACGAGTGATAACCCATGCATCGGATCACGTCGTTTTTGTAGTAGTCGTAATTCTGACTGCAAAAAATTGTAGATGACGGAGTGATTATTCCCTCTTCAAGCGCGGCAGCGGCGACGCAGGGCTTGAAGGTCGAACCGACAATAAAGCTTCCCGTGAGTGATCTGTCAAACAGCGGAAGCGCAGAATTGCCCGTTAACTCCTCGTAATACTTGGGGTCGGTGTTGTATTTCTGAATATCATACGACGGATAGCTTGAACAGGCAAGAACCGAAAAATCACTTATCTTTATCATGACTGCAGCGCCGGCAACGCAGTCGGAATAATACTTTCCGGCTTCCGTAACGTTTTTTTCCAGAGCCTTGTTTGTTGCTTGCTGGAGAGAGGAATCTATGGTGAGATAAACGGAATTTCCGGGAACGGCTTTTACCGTTTCGGTTTCTTCGACTATAGTACCGTCCGATGTTTTTGTGACTCTTTTTTCGCCGTCCGTTCCTTTGAGATAGCTTTCCATTGCGCCCTCAATGCCGTTTTTTCCTATGTAGTCGTCAATTGAATAGCCATTGTCTTTAAGCTCATTATACTCGCTTTCGGTTATCATTCCCACGCTGCCGACAATATTGGGCGCAAGTGATCCGTTGTTGTAATATCTCACAAAAGTGTTGGCGCATTCGACCCCGGGAAACCCTTGGGAGTTTTCAAGAACTATCGCAATAAGATCACGGCTGATGTCCTGAGCGAACTTATACGGAGTTGAGTTGCTGTAGCCGCAAAATTCCATATTGTAGCGAACGCTGATAATATCCCTCAGCTCTTCTTTTGAATAATCGCTGCCTTGAAGATCAAATCTTTCTTCGAAGGCCGCCATGCAGTCCTCTGCGCTTGCATATTTATTCATGTCGAGCATACTTTTGCTTTTTATGAAATCAATTGTGTCGTCAAAGCCGTCTTTGAATTGATAAACTCCGTTTTTGTCAATATAAATCGGCAGCTTGTCGATCCATTCCTCGTGTCTGAGCTTCATGAGGTTCAAAAGCTTTTGGATGATCTGATTTTCGCTGTTTTCTTTCATATAAAGCTTGTTAAACATGATCATGTAACCGGCGTCGTTCACAACAAGCTCTTTTCCGTTTCGGTCAAGAATTTTTCCTCTGCTTGCAACTGTTGTCATGGTGTAGGCTGCAGTGGAAAGCACATCTTCCTCGTATTCGTCCTTTTCGATTATCTGCCACGAAAAAAGCCGAACGGCAAAAGCGGCAAATATCAAAATTGTGAGGAAAGCGCAGATAGCTGCTCTTATTCCGGTGCTGCCGTTTTTTGTTTGCGACTTTTTCATAGTTTTTCCTTTCTTATACTCAAAATCTAAAAGATTGAGGATTATAAAGTTTTGATCAAACTTTTTCAAAAGTTTGCGGGTCGAGGGCAGAGCCCCGTCGCTGACGAAAAAAGCTGAAAAGAAGAAAAACTACCCTCAGCGAAACTTTAAAAGGGTAAATCTTTCCGCTTTTTAGTATAAAGCCCCGCACAAAATCACTGTATGGCGTGTTTTGCACGTCTTCTGCCTGCAGCCGATCTTTTTGACGGCGCAGCACGTTTTCTTTTCTTCACTTTAATTTTTCTTTTTTCTTTTCTAAAAGACTTTGAAACCGCCATTGTCACGACATAAACCAAGGGTGTGACTGCCCAGGTGTAGAGCATTCTCGGAAGATAGTGCGTTGTATAAAACAGCATATTGCCGCCGTAGTTTTTTATGTAATAAAAAATAAAAAATTTCAGTGATACGACCGCAGCCGAACAAACCGCACTGTACAGCAAAACGAAGTATATATTGTTTTTGATGTACTTGTTGTTCCAGCTTGCTTCATAATAGCAAACCGTCCCGAGAATTATCGACGTAAGCCCCATAACGCCGCCTGTTCCGACATCTATTATCAATCCGCACAGAATGCCGAACACAAGCGAAAAAACAGGCAGCTCAAACGCAGCTGCGCAAACCGCAGCCGAAACAAGCAGCAGCGGCTTTGCAAGATAAATTTCGGGGATAAGACCGGGAGTTCCCTCAATTATAAAAAATGCGAATATTTCGGCAGCATAAAGCAAATATCTGTAGTATTTTCTTTTCATTTCAATTACCGTAACTTTATAAGGTTTTATTTGTCGCTGTCGGACGCTTTGTCCGAATCGGAGCTTTTGTCGGAGCTTGTGTCTGCGGCTTCTTCGACAACGCCCTGACCTTCAAACTTTGTTATTACGACAACGTCCTCAACGCTTTTCAGATCCTCATAAGGCTTGATCACAGCGTAGGGGGTTGTGTCATAGTCGTCATATCCAAGCTGAGTTACTTTTCCGATAACAATATCGGGCGGATAGACTCCGCCGACTCCGGTCGTTATCACTATATCGTTTGTTTTAATTTTATTGTCCGCAGAGATGACCGACAATTCAAGAAGTCCGTCGTCGCACAGCTTGATGTGTCCCGTTGCAATACCGCTGTCACGGGATTTCTGATCCATTGCTCCAACCTTCGCTTCGGGTGACAGCAATGTGGTTACCTTTGAGGTTGTGACATTAACTTCGCTGATCCAGCCCACAAGCCCGTTGGTCGTTATTACCGGATCATTGACGCTGACTCCGTTTCGGCTGCCTTTGTCTATTGTGAAGCCGTAGAAATCATCGTTCGGATCACGTCTGATGACGGTTGCGACGGCTATTTCGTAGTCGGGGTTGTCGTCTTTTATTCCGTAATATTTTCTGAGAATTTCGTTTTCCTTCTTGAGATCGTCATAATCTATTACCTGACTCACCAGATCGTTGATCTCCTCTTGGAGAGCTTTGTTTTCATTGATCAGCTCCTCACGGCTTTTTTCGGATTCGCCGCCGCTTGACTGCGAAACGGCTGTCTGCTGAAACGGAGCGGATATCCAGGTGTAAAAATCAACGAATATATTTTTACCCAAAGCTGCCGTTACCGCTGCAGCGACAAGAAGAACTATGATCGTGGTGGTGAGGATCTTCGAGAAATTACCGCTGTGTTCTTTCATATTCAAAATACCTCGTGAACATTATTCATAGTCACCGAAATATTCCTGTTCGTTGTTCATTTCGAGTCTTTTTCCCGTTCCCAAAGCAACGCAGTCAAGCGGATTTTCGGCAACGTAAACGGGAATATTTGTTTCCTGAGAGATAAGCTTGTCAAGCCCTCTTATCAGCGCGCTTCCGCCGGTGAGAGTTATTCCTCTGTCAAGAATATCTGCGCAAAGTTCGGGCGGAGTTTGTTCCAGGGTTTGGCGAATTGCGTCGATAATAATGGCAAAGCAGTCTGCCAGAGCATCTCTTATTTCGGCAGGAGTGACGGAAATATCAAGCGGCATACCGTCGGCCAGGTTTCTTCCTCTGATCTCCATGGGGTCTTCGTTTTCGTAAGGGAACGCCGAACCGATGAGGATCTTTATGTCCTCGGCAGTTCTTTCTCCTATGATCAGGTTGTGATTTTTTTTCATGTAAGCGATGATCGCTTCGTCGAATTTGTCGCCGGCGACTCTGACCGAACACGAATGGACGATATCACCATAGCTTATAACGGCAACCTCGCTTGTTCCGCCGCCGATATCTACAACCATAGAGCCTACCGCTTCAAAAACGGGAAGTCCCGCCCCCAGAGCGGCTGCCATAGGTTCTTCCATAAGCTCGACGTTTCTTCCGCCTGCCTGTTCGGCAGCGTCCTCAACGGCTCGTCTTTCGACCTCGGTAACACCCGACGGAAGCGCAATGACTATTCTTGGGTGACTGAAAATTCCGGAATGAGCGGTATCCTTAATGAACCGTTCAAGCATTGTTGCGGTTATGTCAAAATCGGCGATAACGCCTTCTTTGAGCGGTCGGACGGCAACGATCGAACCGGGGGTTCTGCCGAGCATATCCTTGGCTTGAGTTCCGACTGCGAGGACGTCGTCGCTTCTTATATCCACGGCAACGACGGAAGGCTCACGCATAACGATCCCTTTGCTTTTGAGATAGACAAGTGTGTTTGCTGTTCCCAAATCTATACCAATATCTCTTGTGAACATTTCTCTCTTTCCTTTCACAAAATACCTGCAAACATTAAAGCTGTAAATGAGCTGCTCATTTACAGATCTATAAGATAAAAATTACATTGATGTTTTAAAAAATTACAATTATGTATTAACTATTATAAACCAAAACGCTAATGAGTACAAGTCCGTAACCAAACTTTTTACATATTTTTTATATTTTATAATCACTGTCCACAACTTAAGAGTAGAGTGAATGTATGCAGGGTTCGGGGCGTAAGCCCCGATAGGTGGCGGGCTTCGCCCGCCACCCTT
>CACYDY010000355.1 GCA_902773245.1 uncultured Ruminococcus sp. | reverse complement strand
TTCTCAGCCGTTTGTGTTTCCGAAGCTTCTTCTTCGATCTTTTCGGCTGTTTGCGTTTCCTCGGATTTTTCTGTTTTTTCTATCGGATTCTCGGAAGTATCGCTGTCCGACTCTTTAGGCTGTTCGTCTGATTCGTCTAATTCATCGGTAAAATCTTCGTCGTCAATGTCAAGCATTATAAAATCTGCTTCTTCATTTTCAAATGCGTCTGCAACGTCAAAAACCGCTTCTTCACTTTCAAATGCATCGGCTTTGTCATACTCGGTTATAACATCCGGCTCGTTATTTGACTCCGTTTCGGAAGCTATATTCACGTTCGCTTCTTCCGCGCTTCCTACTTTTTCCTCGCCGGGTGCGGATTCTTCGGCGTTGGATACTTCTTCATCTGTTTTTTCTTCTTTAGTGTCGGATTCTGTGTCCGACTGCTCTGTATTTTCAACAGGTGGTTTTTGGTACTCCTCACCCTCCAGGAAAGCGCTTATCATTCTGAATTCTTCTTCCTCTTCGGGATCAAATTCAGCCGGTGTTTCCTCGTTTTCCGTTACCGATTCTTCATTGGTTGAAGGTGACTGTTCCACATCTGTATTATCTGCTGTTTTATTTTCGGTGTTGTTTGTAATATTTGGCTCTTCGCTTTCGGTGTTTTCTTCGACCTCAAGTTCACTGTCAGAACGGACATTTTTATCTTTTTTGAACTTGCCAAAGAACCCCGAAATTATATCTGTGTTTTCTATCAACCCGTCATCATCTGATTCCTCGTTAACAGAAAGCTCATCTGCAGCGTCTTCCGTTGAAAAAGCTCTTTTCAGTCTTTGGAAAAATCCTGTTTTTGTTGTTTTTTCGTTCGAGGATCTTTCATCTGAGTGTGTAAGGGGATTTTGACGTATTGCATGATTAAACTTATTATTTGTATTGTTATTCTCCTGCCGCTCTTCGCTCTCGGAGATATTATCAGCCTTTTTATCGGCATTATCAATTACATCAATATCGTCACGATCAGACACACATTTCACCCCTTTCTTTATTAATAAGAATATTATATAATTTATTTTATTTTGCGGATCTTTGTCTTACCACCTCATAGGCAAGAATACCTGCCGCAACAGACGCATTCAAAGAATTTATTTTTCCAAACATCGGAAGCGAAACCATTGCGTCGCATTTCTTCCGAACAAGCGGCCCTATGCCCTTTCCTTCGTTTCCGATAACCAAAGCAGCCGGACCGGTCATGTTTGTATCGGTGTACAGTCCGCCGTTCATATCGGCTCCGTAAACCCACACGCCTCGTTCTTTAAGTTTATCTATCGTATTGGGTATATTAACGACTCTTGCGACTTTGACATATTCGACTGCTCCTGCTGCGGATTTTCCCGCCGAATACGTCAGTCCGGCGCTTCTTCGCTGCGAAATTATGATCCCGTGAACGCCTGCGCATTCTGCCGTTCTGATTATTGCGCCCAAATTGTGAGGATCTTCAAGCTCGTCCAAGACCAGAATAAAGGGATCCTCTCCCCGCTCTTCTGCCGTTTGAAAAATATCCTCAACCGTTGAATAATCCTTAACTGCAGCAATTGCGGCTATACCCTGATGAACGGCGCCGCCGCTGAGATAATCGAGTTTTTTGGGACTGACTTCTTTAATGACAATTCCCTTATCGCGAGCCTTGGCAAGAATTACGGAAAGCGTACCGCTTTTGCTTCCCTTGGCAACGAGAATGGACTCGATAGGTCTGCCGCTGCGTACTGCTTCGGAAACAGGATTTCTTCCGACAATAACGTCACTATGTGTTTTCTTTTGTTCGTCCATAAATAAAATAACCCCATTCTGCGGTCAAATTGCACAAAGCCAAACCGCACAATTCTACATAATACACCATACTAATTTACATACGGTTAATTATACCATAATTTTTTTGATATTTAAAGCATATTGAAAAATATGACAAAAGTTTTATCCGAGATAATTTTCTTGTTATAAAATCCATTCAATCATTGCAAAAATATGAAAAACATAATACTTTTATACTTTCACGGCTTGTCACGATCGGGCGATTAATTAAAAACTCGTTACAAATATAACACTTGTTTAACCTTTCAATTTAACAATAAATATGCCGCGCACGTTTTTCGCAAATCAGACAAATTTTGACGCAAAAAAATACCCAAACGAAACCGAACAGGTGTCAATTCTCGTGAGGGTATTATTAATATTATGAGTATTCACCACTTAGTTACTTATTAAAAACGATAAGAACCTTTGAAATTCGTCTATCCTCAATTTCGGAAACGGTAAGTGTGATATGCCCGACATTTACAACCGGACGTTCGCCCGGAAGCGGTATTCTGCCAAGCTTGTCAAGAATAAACGCCGCAAGCGTTTCACATTCGTCGGGGGCATTCAGTTTCTCTCCGATAAGCTCTTCCACATCTTCAACAAGAGT
>CACYDY010000354.1 GCA_902773245.1 uncultured Ruminococcus sp. | reverse complement strand
TGAGGCAATCAGTCGTTTTTTCAGCTTTGGAGTTTCGAGATCCTTGAGCGAATCGTTGTCATAATTTTTTACGTCTGCGCCCTTGGGACTTGCCTGATAGCCTGCCGCTGCAACAGCGGAAATAATATCGTCTTTTGACGCCGTTCCCTCAACCCCCATAGAATTAGTGAGCAGGCTCACCGAACAGGAAGTCACTCCCTTGACGGCGGAAACGGCTTTTTCCACCCTTGCGCTGCAAGCGGCGCAGCTCATTCCCGTCACGTTGTACTGTTCCAATTTATCACCACTTTACACGATTGTTTTGAAAAAAGCCCCTCGCAAAACTGCGAGGGGCTTTTGGTGGGAACAACAGGGCTCGAACCTGTGACCCTCTGCTTGTAAGGCAGATGCTCTCCCAGCTGAGCTATGCTCCCATCATTCTCCGGTTCTCTCCCGAGAACAATATATATTATACCACAAAAACAGAATCATGTGTTAACAAATTGTGAATTTTTAACATTTAAAAACACTATCTACAACTTAAGGATTTATTCCTGTCGACCCAAACCTTTGGTTTTATTTAACATTTATTGACGTCACCCATACCCCCTTTCCCTCGAGGGAAAGGGGGCTAAAGGGTGGCGGGGCTTACGCCCCGAACCCTGCATACATTCACTCTACTCTTAAGTTGTGGACAGTGCATTTAAAAAACAAAAAACGGCAGAATAGAATCAGCCGTTTTTAGATAGTGGTATTATCTTATCTTTTGTTATTTGTTTTTGGCTCGGCGTAATCAACACCAAATGTGTCAACGGTAACCTTTTTCATAACCTGAGCGTCAAGAGGCTTGTCACGCATATCGGTATCGCACTCGGCGATCTCGTTTACAACGTCCATACCCTCAATGACCTTGCCGAAAGCGGCATACTGACCGTCAAGGTGAGGAGCCTTTTTGTGCATAATAAAGAACTGTGAGCCTGCGGAATCGGGATCCATCGCTCTTGCCATTGAGAGAACTCCCTCGTCATGCTTCAAATCGTTTCTGAAACCGTTCACGAGAAATTCACCGTCAATGCCGTAACCGGGGCCACCCATGCCCGTTCCGTCGGGACAGCCGCCCTGAATCATGAATCCATAGATAACTCTATGGAAAGTAAGACCGTCATAAAAGCCTTTTTTCACCAAAGAAATAAAATTATTTACCGTATTCGGAGCAAACTCGGGATAGAGCTCGGCTTTGATAACCTTTCCGTTCTCCATCTCAAAAGTAACTATAGGATTTGCCATAATAAACTTCCTTTCAGTTTTCTGTGATTAAATGGAACACACTCTGACAGAATTTGTGACGGTATGTTATCCGACACAACACATCTCTTTTTATTATAACAAATGTTTTCCAAAAAAGCAACAATTTTTTTAATTTTTTATTTTGGCACACAGTTATCATAAACGGAATATCATTTGGGATAATCTTTACCCAAATGATAAATCTGCCATTCAAAAGGCTATTATAAAGTTTTTTATTCATTCACTGTCCACAACTTTAGGATTATTGCCTGTCGACCCAAGTATTTGGTTCTATTGTACATTACTGTCGTTTACCCATACCCCCAACCCCCTTTCCCTCAAGAAAAAGGGGGCTAAAGGGCGGCGGGCTGTCGCCCCGAACCCTGCATACATTCACGCTACTATTAAGTTGTGGATAGTGATTTTTTATTTTTAAAACGAAATCTCACACACTCTTCCCTCTTCAAGAGATTTTTTCACATCTATTATTCTTTGGTTTGACGAACCTCGGTACTGCAAATCAAGCGATCTCAGCTTTAATTCAAATCTTCCGTCGATCAGATAATCGGTTTGTTTCAAAAGCTTTTTTCTTTCGGGATATTTTTCGCTGCTTTCAATAAGCTGTTCAAATGTAAATCCTGTGTAGGTAAGAATGTCAAGTCCTCTTTTATGAATTTCCCCGGCAAGCTCAGCCAAAGCCTCCGCCTGCATAAACGGCTCTCCCCCCGAGAAAGTAACTCCCTTGAGAAGCGGATTTTCGTCAATAGCTTTCAAAAGGTTTTCCGGCTGACTGATATATCCCCCGTCAAAGCTGTGTGTCTGCGGATTATGACAGCCCTCGCACCGGTGCGGACACCCCTGTGTGAAAATAGTCATTCTTATTCCGGGGCCGTCCAC
>CACYDY010000353.1 GCA_902773245.1 uncultured Ruminococcus sp. | reverse complement strand
CAGCGGAATTTTTTGGCGAAGCGTATTTTCGGAATATCTTACCGCTATGGTCTTTCAGAACATAGAACCTCTGCAAAAGGATCAAACAATGGATAGTGTGGGATAAAATGACTTTTTATCGAACAGCGGCGGTCACAAAGCTGTATGTTTGGGGAGTTGAGCCTTTCTGCCCCTGTGACAGCCCCGTAATTTTTAATTCTTTGTATTATTACTATAGCTCGATGAGGTGATTTGTAAAATGAGTTCAGCCGATTTTAAACAGCGAAGCGCTTATTGGGACAATATCAAGGGATTTCTTATGCTTCTGACGGTGTTTGGACATATATTGTTTCAATTACAGGATAGTTCTGCTGTTATCGACGTAACTGTGGATATTATTTATATGTTCCATATGCCTGCTTTTGTTTTTGTGTCGGGCTATTTCGGAAAAAGCGAACGTTCTCACAGCTTTGAGAGCATAATCAAACTATTGTTTCTGTTTTTCATATTCAATAGTATCATGGGATTTATTTATGGCTTTGGGTCTATGCTCGAACCGATGTATTCATACTGGTATCTCATCGCTTTGGCGGTATGGCGGCTTACAGCGCATCGTATTGCCAAATTTAAAGAAATAAACCTGATACTGTTCGCAGCCGCACTGTTTGTGGGTTTTTATCCGTCCGTTAACAACACCTTTGCCGCAGCAAGAATTATAGGATTTTATCCTTACTACATGAGCGGATATCTTTTGAGTCGTGATAAAAGCGAGAAGCTTATCAATCAGAAGCTTTTGAAAAAAATTGCTTTGGGAGAAGTTCTTGCTGCTGCTGCATTTATGGGTTCATTTGCTGCGTACAGTTATTTGGACTATACCGACAGCACGCTTCAAATGGCAGGATATCTCAATGCGATCGATGCGTTTAAAAGAATAGTTTTGTACGCAGTCGCTTTCCTTGCCATATATGGACTGCGTTGTCTGACGCCTGTCCGATCATTGCCTTTTTTGACAATGATCGGAAGAAATTCTCTTTGGATATTTGTTCTTCACCGACCGTTTACGCTGCTTCTCAGCGATCATATGAAAAATATGACTCCGCTTGCCGATGTCCTGACTGCAATAGTGGCGGCGATCGTGATCTGTCTTGTATTTGGAAATGATATTGCTGCAAAATATTTGAATAAATTCCTGAATGACGGGGCGGAGATCTTTACTTCCGATGAAAATAAAAAGATGAATTTTTCAAAGCTTGCTTTGATCGGCGTTTCGCTGTTTTTTATTGTTAATATACTTATGACTTCATATTCGGGTGTAAGCATGGATGACATTAAAAAATGGGTCAGCGGAGATTTTTCCGACTCAGGCGAATCGGATACCGAAAACGAAGAAGAGCAAATTGCAGACGAAAACAATGCGGACATGGATATTATTTATCCCGTAATGTCGGATGAACAGAGGAAAAGCTTTGACAATGCTTTCAGAATAACATTTTCCGGAGATCTGATATTGCTTGAGGATCAGGTCAAACGTGCCTATAACGGTGGGGAATATGATTTCTCGGACGTTTTTGAATATGCAAAACCGTATATATCTTCGGCTGATTATGCAATAGGCGTTTTTGAAGGTCCTATGGCAGGAGAGAAAGCAGGCTATACTACAAGCAATTTTGATGACGGAAAAGAGATTTATCTTAATTTTCCCGATTCTTTCAGCTCGGCAGTCAAAGACGCAGGCTTTGATCTTGTAACAACTGCGAATAATCATGTTCTCGATAAGGGTGAAAGCGGTGCGCTCAGAACGATAGACATTCTCGACAAGATAGGACTTGATCATACGGGCTCCTATAAAAACAGTGAGGACAAGCAGAATAACCGTGTCAAAACGGTCGAATGCCAAGGGATAAAAATGGCGATACTTTCCTATACCTACGGCAGCAACTATATTGATAAGACAAATCTTACCGACGGAGATCTGTCTTATCTTACATCTGTCATATCGGGTACTTCGGGAGAAGATTTCGAAAAGCTTAAAAGCAGAGTCGAACAGGATTTTAAAGACGCAAAAGCGTTATCCCCCGACCTTATCATAGTTCTCCCACATATCGGTACTCAGTTTTCCAATGAACCGAACAGCGAACAGGAAGTATGGTTCAACATATTCAAGGAAAACGGCGCAGATATAATTCTTGGCGATCACCCTCATGTGGTTGAACCTGCGCTCGTTGAAGAATACAACGGGAAAAACGTATTTACGGCATACTGCCCGGGAAACTTTGCGAATATCTATCGTGACGATCAGGGTGACACCAGTATGCTGACAGATGTATATGTCGATCGGGAAACCAAAAAGGTTATTGGCGGCAGTATTGTTCCGCTGTATACCCACGCAAGAGCCGACGGAAATTTCCGCGCGGTTCCGATATATGATATTATGAACAATAACGAACTCAGAACTCAGCTGACTACGGACGATATCGAGCTTGCCGGGAATGCAAACAATATTATCACAAACGTAGTTTTCGGTCATGAAATGGATATATCCTCTGTTACGCAGAGATACTATTTCGATAAAAACGGATTTATCCGCTCAAAAGCAGAAGGCTTGGAGCTTACGGAGAAAATGAAGTCGGGGGCATTATACTCGTCAATGAGAAAAGCAAACACAATCTGCTTTGTCGGCGACAGTGTTACCGAGGGAACTAAAAACGGCGGTTGTCCGTGGTATGAGCCTATTGAGGAATATATGACGGATAAAACGATATACAACTATTCAAAGGGCGGCTGCACAGTGTCTTATATGACGCAGCGAGCCGATGAGATACCAAAAGCCGATCTGTATGTAGTCGCATTGGGTACGAACGATGTCAGATACCGTAATGAAGCGATGTGCGCAATGACAGCGGAAGATTATATTTCGGCAATTGACGAGTTTAAAGACAAGCTTCGCTCACGCAGTGAAAATGCTGAATTTATATTTGTTGCTCCGTGGTGTTCGATCGACGGCGATCCTTTTTGTGAGCTTTCTTTTGCAGACAAATGTAAGCTGAATGACGAATACTCCGATTCACTCGAAAAATACTGTGAGGATAACTCTGTCGGATATATCAATGCAAATAAATACATAAACAATGCCTTGTCAACAGCGCCCTGCAATAAGTATCTGCTGGATCACATTCATCCGAATGTTTCTCAAGGTGTCAGATTATATTCCGAGGCTGCTTTGTCGGTCGGATAAAATATCAATACGAAGGCGCTCGGAGCATTTTTTCGAGTGCCTTTTGAAAAAATTTAAAAAATATTGAAAAAAATTTAATTTTTTTTGAAAAAAGACTTGCATTTTAAATTTAAAAGTGCTATAATAACATCT